>CALFOL010000925.1 GCA_937919915.1 uncultured Planctomycetaceae bacterium | reverse complement strand
GCGAAACGCCCAGTCACGTCGATTGTGCATGTCCAGGTGATAGCGGTTGTACAGATCCAGATGCTCTTGTGTAAGACTGAGTCGCCCGATCTGCAGTTCGATGTCGCTGTTCCGGTTGCGGATCTTTCGCTGACTCTTCGTGGGCCGAAAGTTCACAAGTTCGATGCGCAAACTGCGACATTCGCTGCAGGACTGACAGACAGGCCGAAACAACGTACGCCCGAATCGACGCCATCCACGTTCCAGCAAGTGCTGGTACCGTTCGATGGTCAGTGACATTGCGAAACGATACTGCATTAGCGATGTGCGGTCAGGTAGATACGAACAAGGCGATTTTGCGCCCAGCATGTTCATTTCGTCAGCGTCAAGCCGTCGATCCTGCGTTCCGGACATCTGATGTTATTCCACGTTTCCCGACAATCCCGTCGACGCCAGCACCTCTTCCACAACGTGCCCATGCACATTTGTCAGGCGACGCTCCAAGCCGTTATGGTAGAACGTCAGTCGTTCGTGATCCAGTCCCATCAGGTGCAGCAGCGTTGCGTTGAAGTCGTAGACGGTTGTTTTGTCGATGGCTGCCTTGAAACCGAATTCGTCGCTTTCGCCGTAGCTGAAGCCCTTTTTGACTCCGGCGCCGGCCAGAAAACACGTAAACGCACCGGGTTTGTGGTCACGGCCCGTTCCGTTGCCCTGCAGGAACGGCATGCGGCCAAATTCTGTGGCCCACACGACCAGTGTATTTTCCAGCATGCCGCGTTGTTTGAGATCGGCGAACAGTGCAGCCGTTGGCTGATCCATGATCTCCGCCTGCATTGCGTGAGTATCGGCGATGTTGGCGTGCGAGTCCCAATTTGTGATTCCATTACCGCCAGCGGGGTCGCTACCGTTGAACAGTTGCACAACCCGAACGCCTTTTTCCAGCAAACGGCGAGCAAGAATACAGTTGCGGGCGTAACTCCCCTTGAGTTCGCTGCCACCTTCGACTCCATAAGACTTCAGCGTCGCCGCCGTTTCGCCGGAGATATCCATGACGCATGGGACGGTTGTCTGCATGCGTCCCGCCAACTCGTAGCTCGCGATGCGACCCGCCAAATCCGCGTCGCCGGGGAATCGTTCCAGGTGTCGCGCGTTAAGCCGCTTCAACAGGTCGACAGAGCTTCGATCTGCGGCAGCTGTCAACGCACCAGGTCGATGCGAATTATTCGGCGGTGCTGATGCGCTGAAATCTGTGCCCTGAAAAGCGGCCGGCAAGAATCCGTTGCCGAAGTTATTCTTGCCGCTGCGCGCCAGACCGCGCGGGTCGTTGATCGCCACGAATGCTGGTAGTTCTTCGTTTTCGGTGCCGAGTGCGTAGGTTGCCCACGAGCCGAACGAAGGAAATCCTTCCATCGTGAAGCCCGTGTTCATGAAATTCTCACCCTGTGGATGAGCACTCGTGTCCGTCGACAACGCATGAAAGAAACAAAAATCGTCGACATGTTCCGCCAGGTTCGGCAACAGGTCGGACACCATCTTGCCGGTCTGGCCGCGAGGCTTAAATTCCCAGAATGGCTTGGCGATGTTTCCGCTGGGCCCTTCGAATGTCACGGCCGGAAGTCCGGGAGGTTTTTGCCCGTGCAGCTTTGTGAGCGCCGGCTTGTAGTCGAAGGTGTCGACATGACTGACGGCTCCCGGGCAATAGATGATCAGTACCTGTTTGGCCGGCATGTCAAAGTGACCGTCGCGAGACTTATATCCTACGTTCCGCACATCTCGAAAACACTTTCCGCGAATATGTTTCGGCGGGA
>CALFOL010000924.1 GCA_937919915.1 uncultured Planctomycetaceae bacterium | reverse complement strand
CTTTCTTCGTGAACCCTGCCACGGCATGGATTATGACGCAGGAAGTGTTGCGAGTCACACGCGGTGCATGGCTGCTTCAAACCGCCGCCACTTCGTCGTTAGGGAAGATGGTCATTCGACTCGGCCGCGCGCTGGGCTTTCGAACACTGAATATCGTGCGGCGAGAATCCGCTGTCGACGCCCTGAAATCCGCCGGGGCGACCGCTGTGGTTGTGTTCGATGCGGAACGCGATTCCGCGGCATCACTTCAGAAATCCGTCGCCCGCATCGTCGGCTCAGACGGATTGGGTTACGCCATCGATCCGGTTGGCGGACTCACTGCGTCTGCCGTTGCTCAATCACTGACGGCTGACGGTCGCCTGCTGCTCTATGGAACCCTCACGAATCAGCCCCTGCAGTTTTCGCCCCGCACTCTAATGCAAAACCAGGCGGCGATTGAGGGCTTCTGGCTCGGAAACTTCATGAGTAACAAAGGCCTGCTATATAAACTGAGACTGGTGAAACGGATCACCCGCCTCATATTAGACGGCACACTGGCGACTGACATTCAATCCACCTATCCGCTGGAAGAGATCCACTCAGCAGTGTTGGCCGCTGAGAAATCTGGCCGAACGGGAAAAACGCTACTCAAGATGTCGTCAGGCATGTAGTCATGTAGGCAATATTTCACGTTTCACGGCTGGTTGCTCTGCCGTTTCCCGAACTTCAACGCACGCGACAGCTGCTGCCGTATTCGTTTACATGGCGCTACAAGACCAGACGTTCAGCCTCAAACACCGGACCTTCAACACACGTCCGTCGGTAGTCCCAACTACCATCTAATTCACGAACCTTTGTCACGCAGCTAAAGCACGCGCCGAAACCGCAGGCCATTGGGGTCTCCAGCGACAGCCAGCAAGGTACCGATTCCCTGCTGCAGATTTCTGCCACGGCCTTCATCATCGGTTCCGGTCCACAGCAGTAAACCTGCGTGTCGGCTGTGTTGTCGTCCAGTTTCCTCTGCAGCAACTGTGTCACGTAGCCGTGATGGCCATACGTGCCGTCATCTGTTGCGATTGCGATATCCAGACCAGGCAGTTGAAACTCTTCCAGACCGGCCAGATAGTCTTTCGATCGCACCCCATAACACAACGAGACGGACGTTGGCTTTGTCGGAAGCTGACGCGACGGCGATCCATAGGTTCGCAACCCCAGGGCTTCACGAGCCGTTGCCAGAAACGGAGTCTGGCCGATACCGCCCGCCACACAGATCAAATGTTTCGCAGTGGGAACAGAAAAGCCGTTGCCCAATGGCCCCCAGACCTCTACGGTATCACCGGCTTTCCATGTGCTCATCAACGACGTCAGTTTGCCGACGACGACAAAACCGAATTCTACACCAGCAAGACCGCCATCATCATCGTGATAGGTGTCGTACAGCGCGAACGGTCGACCAAGCAAAGGATCGCTGCCGGAACTCGGACGGATCATGAAAAACTGCCCCGGCGTAATCTGCTGCGCCAATTTGGGTTGCCTTAATCGCACAGCCCAGGTGTCTTTGGCCATCGCACGCACGCCGTCAATGACGGTCGTGTATTGGCGAGCAGAAAACATCATTCCGGGGAAACAAGTCGAGTCGGTTTCAGACATTGATTGAATCGAATAAGAACAAACAGAACAAATGGCAGTATTGCGTGCATCCTAACGACCATTGCACGATGGTTGAAGGCTGCCGCAGCGAACCTCATCCGAGTGCGTGCTGATAGATTTTGGTTTCTCGTCGGTCCGATACTTCACGCCCAAAAGTCATTATCACCCACACAGACCCGATGACTGATAGATACTGAATTCAATACGCCAGATCCACCTGCTCAAATGATCTTGGCAAAGACTCAGCCACTTGATTGGCCAGATGCTGGACGCAAAATAGATTTCTCGGTTGTGTAATCGAGCTTCTTGTGGGTGGTGTCACCATCGATTTCGCTCGGTTGCATTTGAGAGCAAAACCTTGCTGGGCGAGCAGGGAATTACGTCCACCGCATGAGGTCGATTGGACGATTACGACCCACGTTGTTTGCAGGTGAGCGGGCGACTTTCCACAGGTCGGACGGGATCACTACCTTTACCGCGAATTTCGCTGACTTGTGGCGTTTTGATTGAAGAATGCCTCCTCCTGCGAGCGAGCACCGTCCACGACAATTAGTAAACTGCTCTAGATGACGGAAGACCACATCATCAAAGCGGTGCAGTCACCTCCCACAGCATGTATTGCGGTGCAAGTTCGCAACCAAAACGAAAAAAGCCCTTGGAAAACCGCGTTTCCCAAGGGCTTGCTTGTGGTTCTATTAACCCGACCAGGACTTGAACCTACCAGCAAAAACATTGGTTCAGACGGTCACTCGGCTGGTGG
>CALFOL010000923.1 GCA_937919915.1 uncultured Planctomycetaceae bacterium | reverse complement strand
GGAGGATACGGAGTTTCGCTGCGAAAGATCATGCAATGTATGTGGACGCAAACTATTATTCATTCCGTCTCCATGGTGGTATCATCTTTGTCATTCTAGACGATGCAAAAAATCATCTTCCATTCAATGCGGCCAAACCGCTACGCGTCAAACCGAATCCCGTAAACTACCAGATAACGGTAATTGATATACTCACGGGAAACTGCGAACTAGAGCCGTTTACTTAATTTTGTGAACGGTACTCGCTCGCGGGAGTAGGCCGTTTTCTATCGAAATGCGGTCACAAATCAGCGTAATACGCTGTAACCCCGCTACTAAGCATAGGGATTAACGCTTCCGAGTGCCGCATCGAAGCCATTCAAGGGTCGCGGCTGTTGATTAGTAGTGAACGGAACCGTTTGGCCGCATTTGAGATTGCAAATCAAATCAGTCGGGATCAGGTTCGCAATGGACTCGATGATTCTGAGCCAAATTGTGGCGTTCGCGGGACTGTTCTGTTGGTTTGCGTACTTTCGACCGAATCCAGCCGACAATGTCAGATGGTGGGATTTCCCCATTTGTTTGTACGCGCTATTTCTCTTCATTTGCAGTGCCGAATTTTGGGCAGCTCAGGGTTTAACCGCAGCGTCAGACGGCGTGAACGTTCATGTTTGTTTCGGACGCATTAGATTCCCGCAAGGGAAAATCATGCGTTTGAGCGAAGCACTGTTTTTGTGGATCGGCCGGTGGTTCATTCCTGCAACCCAAACTCGGGCAATTCCTCTCATCGGAAAGATCCAAACGCAATCTGCAACCAACAAATTCACTCAATCGATCGACATGCCCACACTCTTAAATGCTCAAAGCAGAAGACAGCAGCGGGACGGGACTTGATCATCATGGTGATGCAGTCGCCGTGTATTGGTAATACGGACTGTGGATGATTGAACTGCACTTTGAATGCGAGCTTCAACACATCCGCTGCACACCGAATCATGCAACGTGGTCTCACGACCGACAGTCGTTCGTTGAGGATCAGAACCTGAAGACGGGCGAACGGGTTCGGGGATGTAACCGATGCGATGAAGTCGTAACAGTCGCATGCGCCTCCAGATCGAGCATGGTCTTCAATCTCGAAGTGTATGGGCAACTTTCGACGCAGGTTCGCGTTGACCCACCGACGACGGCTAACCTCGGCCGTCGTCGGTCCTGCCGACTCGATCATCAAAACTGCGTCACAACGGACCTCATTCGTATATCTACGATAAACCTTACCTGCGTTGCTCACCGATTGCTTCGACGCCTGAAGAGGCGTCCAGGGCGACTTATTGAATGAGTATGCCGAGTCTGGTTAAGAGCGCGGGGAAAAGCCTTCGGGGATCACGAAGGCTTGAATGGCTTCTTTGTGAAGCGTTGGCTGATTGTCTTTCACGAGAATCAGATACCCAACGTGTCCCGAGAGATTCGTTTCGCAGATGTCGCGTTGACAGAACCCGGCATCACCCACGACTGTTTTCCCCTCCAAAACAAGCGTTTTGAGAAACTCCACCGCAGTCTTTGCTTCGTTGGTGTCCGACGCGATCGCAGTCTCAGAAAGCACACACCCGGTGTGCTGGTCGAGCGCCGTGAGGATCTGCATCGTGCGAGCGTGGTCGCTGCGTGTTCCTCGCAGGACTTTGCCATCCATGATGATTCCAGCCGCTTCGTCTTCAAGGTTCAGTCCCAGTCCTTCGGTGATCCATGCGTTTAACGCCCGCTCAAGTTCGCGCGGGCAGACCTCGTTCATCAGATCTCGGTAACAGTTGACACACGGTGGTTTCCGAGTGCCTCCGAACGCATGCCAGAATTCGATCGGCAACAGTCGAACCCAGTGGGCGACAGATTCGTAGCCTTCAAACTTACACAGCATTGCTACAACAACGACGGCCAGCATGGCTGTAAGTGGATGACGCCGTCCCTTGCGCCCGCGAGGATCGGGAACCTGTTGCAAATATTGCAACAGCCCGGCGGGCACAGTCTGCAAAACACACCTCCATGAAACAACTTACAACGATTTCCGCGAACGAAATCAAACGATCGCCCAGACTGCCATCCCTATTGCGATGTCCACACCTTCATTTAATGAGTCGCCGTGAAGAGGCGTCTAATCTACCGCACTTTTCCAACGTCTACTTTTCCTGAGGCTCTCCATTCGTCCAAACAGTCTTCACGGCAGACACTGATCCCTTGACTCGCGGTTCGTTGTGAATTTGACCAGCAACTCCGCCCAGCGTTTAAGAATCTCGTCCGCGTGCACGTACGCGATTGCTGGGCCCGTCGCGATTCGTCTATCGACTGCAAGAATGCGCATAAAAAAGGGCACCAGTATGATACCGGTGCCGCGAGGGGACGCATCTCTGTACACGGGAACTGATGGGAGAATTGGGAAGGGATTGGAAGTGGTGAAGGGAGAATGGGAAGGGACAGCGGTCAGCCGAAATTCAGGAAGGGGGTAGCTGACCGATGTTTCAGGCCGCTCAGTGAAAGATTCCAGCTTCCACTCAGCGGATTCTGTTTCAAAACAACAATCTAGTCTCGGTCGCGGAGTGCCAGATCCGACGGCTCAGAAGTTCGTGTCGAAGCTGTTTGAGTGCTGGACTTTCTGGCGGTCCAGCCTCGCAGTACGATCGGTTGATCAGCAACCTCTGACTGATGAGGGATCGTTCGACGCGGAGGTTCAGAACGACGAGTGTCTGGGAAACCTTTGAATTTGTCGGCGGCATCATCTGGAAAGGGGGATTGCTGGGCTCTCGGTGGCAGTGTCCGTGGTGGAGTCACCTCGTTACTTAACCCTGATCCCTGGACGGCTCCAGTCTTCGAGTTTTCCAGCCTACCAGAGCGAACAGGTTCATCGTCAGATGAGAACGGTCGCTTAGCGAGGCCACCATCTGCAAACCCCGGATCCTCTGCTGGTCGCAAAGCTGTCTGCGTATCGTCAACAATGTAGGCCATACTGGATCCCCCCAAGCCACCGTAGGCCAGAGTGTTACCGTACGAACCATACGCCAGGGCACTGCCGATCGGCACTTTTCGATAGGCAGTCACGGGACGACGAAGTGTGACCACTTTTTTACGTGTGGCCAGTTCCTGAACGGCTACACGTTCGGTCGTTTCTTTGGCAACCAGAGTTGTTTCGTTGTAAACAACCTTTCGCGTTCCCTGCACAGCAACCTGCCGTGTTGTTGGAATGTTGCACGCCATCATGTTTGGCATGTATTGGCGAGACGTTTTATAGTTAGGAGTAAACGCTGAACGGAATGAGTATCCGGTACGATTCAACCATCCCAGCATTCCTGGACGAGGATCCACCTGGCAGGCGTTGCACTTGGGGACAGGTTGATAATTGGTCACCCAACGGCCCATGTCTTTGTTAACGACTCGATTCTCCTGTACCGTCTTGTAAGTCGTAAATGGCACTTCAGCTGTTCGTTGCTGCACGACAGGCTCGTACTTGACCACTTTCTGATCGACGTAACTCGTTTTGTAATATGGTTCGTCGATTGTTTGCTTTTCATCCTTGTACCCGGTCACCACCGGCACCGTTTGGTAACAGGCCGAGTAAACCGGCTGAATCGGTGTACAGCTGCTGGCAGCCGAATACATCGGTGCTGAATAGGTTGGTGTGC
>CALFOL010000922.1 GCA_937919915.1 uncultured Planctomycetaceae bacterium | reverse complement strand
GCCAAAGGCGTTGTGCCTCGCGTCAAACTGCCGGACAGCATGAGTGCTGTTAAGGTTGAACCGCTGTCGAAAAAAGACAATGAGCCCTTCTATGTGAAGCTCCGAGCCGAAGGTGATCAGGGATTGCTGCGCGGTGATGGAAAACTGTATCTCGGTTTCTTTCTGGATCCGTTGTACAAAGTTCACTGGAATAACAAAGCCGATCCGATTGTGGTGGAAATCGAATCTGCGGACGGGATCACGATATCAGACCAGTCTCTGGAAGGTCCCACAGTTGAAGTTGCGGCGGATGCGGATCCACGCGAGTTCCTGGTTGATGTTGCAGGCCGCGCCGGTGATACGTTGACCGTCAGCGTGTTTTATTTTGCCTGCGACGATGCTGAGACGTTTTGCAAACCCGTGAAGCAGCAATACAAAGTGACGCTCGCGCGCGATCAGGATGGCGGCAATCGCCGCTCGGCAGGTTCGCGCGGTGGTTCTCGACCTTCGGGCGGGGGCGGTCGACCGGATGCCGACGCTGTTGCTCGGATGTTGCTGTCCTTACCCGCGTTCCAGGCACTGGACACAAATTCAGACGGTCAACTTTCAGCCGATGAGGTCAACCTCGCTACGGCGGCACTGAAGCGAATAGATCGCAACGGCGACGGCAAGCTCAGCCGCGGTGAATGGATGCCCAGCCAGCAATCGGGCAACCGCAGTCGTAGGAAGCGATAGTCTGTCGTCCCCGTTCGCCAACTGAGATGCGAACCACTGTTGAAGCGCATCTTCGCAACGTCAAATGACACGCGGCGGTTGTGCCATGCGGGAGCGTGTGCTGCGACGTTGCCGAGAACCGTTGGAGCCCCCCCCACATGCATCAATTCTCGGTCGCGGGCGTCAGACGGTAGTCTTCGATGGGCTCTGCCGAATCGGACGCCCAGCGTTTTCCTGGAGCCAGTTCGCCACTGGCCTCCAGTGAGAACGACACATCAATAATGCTCGGCACTGAAATCACCGGCTTTCCATTTTCATCCGGAAGAAATCCCTTCAGCGGGAACATGACTTCAAGTTCGTGCCGGTCCTTTGACAGTGCCGCCTGCACAATGCCCTGCACCACCGGCCCCTTGTCGCGCACGATCGTGATCGTGTCGTCTTTGTGATAGACCCACTGCGTATATTTGTCATACGTTCCGGGCAACACGCGCATAAAGCCGGACGGGTACGGGCCGTCATTTCCGGCGACATGTTTTCCGTTCGTCTGATCAAGAAACGCCTGCTTCAATTCCGCATCGTTGCGAGCTCCATGATTCAGGTAATGGCCGGTATTGAATTCGCCATCATAGTATTCCACTTCCGCGTTGACGTCGTAACCGCGGGTCGTCGGATAGTAGCCGCCTTCGTGAATCCAGTAACCCGTCTTGTCGTTGTTGTCGACATCGATGGTGATCGCAACGTAGTATCGTCCGGCAATCTTTTCGGGACCAGCCTTCTGAGTTCGAGAAATCTCACCACGCGCACGGAGGTAGAAATACAGATTCTCATCGTCGTGCGTCATGCGGTATTCCAGAAGGTCGACATCCGGATGATTGACGTAATCCGGTTCGTCGTCTTTCTTAACATGGTCGGTGTCGTGGGTGTCATCGACCGGATCGTAGTGCGCAGGAAAGTCGGCCCAATCACGAAACGTGCCATCGATGATGATTGGAGGCTGATTTGACTTCCGATCGGGCGTCGGTTGGAGTTCCTGGTCGAAGAACGCCAGCATCCGGCGAAAGCAATAGTCGTTGACCACCTGTGCCGCGTCCATGGCGTGCGGCCAGCCTTCGATGCGTTCGTAGCGTGACGACACACCCAGCTGATTCAGCTTTGCGTCCAGAGTGTCCGCCTGCGTGATCGGCACCAGGTCGTCCAGTGTTCCATGAAACGTCAGCGTGGGCGGATCGTCGCCGCTGATGTACGTGAGCGGTGACGCTGCTTTGTAAACATCCGGCGCTTCGTCGTACGATTTGCCAATAAAGTTCGTAACGAGACTGTGACTGCGGGCATACGGCGTCGTCAGATCGACCGCTCCGTAGAGATTAACAACCGCCTGAACGCGACTGCTGGCGTCGTTGTGACCGCCAGTGCCCTCGAAGTCCGGAACATCGGACGAATATCCGACCATCATTGACAGATGCCCTCCCGCGGATCCGCCAGCCACGGCAATCCGGTCCGGATCGATGTGATACGTCGCCGCATGCTTCCGCATCCATCGAACGGCGCATTTCGCATCCTGCACAGCAGCCGGGTACAACGCGACATCCCGAAGTCGATAAGTGATTGTCGCAACGACATACCCTTTTTCGGCGAACCGCACTCCGTAGTAGTGATAGTCTTCTCGCTTGCCGCCTTTCCAGCCGCCGCCGTGAATGAAGACGAGTCCCGGAGCCTGTTGCTTTAGCCCCTTCGGCGCGTAGACGTCAAGTTGCAGCGAAACGTCGCCGCCTTGGCCGTATTCAACTCCACGCGTTACTTCGACAGTGTCTGGAATCGGCAGTTCGCGATCGACCAGTTGCAGCTGCCCCGTGGCATAGGCCAGTTTGAGAAACGAGGTTGATGTGTATCCAGGAGGCGGTTCATCACCGTGTGCCGGGACAGCTCGCAACGTCCACAGCCCGACAGCAATCATGGCGGCCACAGTGCCAGTCGTCAGGACGACAACCCGGCGTAAGATTTTGTAACGTGATTGAACCATCACTCGATTTCTCCCTGTTGAATCCACGCTTCGTTAACGGCCGCATGTTTCATACTCTTGCCGCCGTCCACAAAGTAA
>CALFOL010000921.1 GCA_937919915.1 uncultured Planctomycetaceae bacterium | reverse complement strand
ATGGATACCGCGACTACCGTGGAATCGAAGTTGTTGGTGTCTGGTCGTGGCTGCCCAGGTACCGTTTCGGCATTATTGCCGAAGTCGATCACGCTTACGCTTACGGCCCAATGGTTCCACTGCAGCGCACCTTCGGAATTATTTTTGCCGCATTGATCATCTCAGCGCTGGCTGCTGTCGCCGCATCACTGGCCTTCCTCAGGCTGCGTCAGCGCAGCCCGGTATCGACCATCGGTCCATACACGTTGAAATCCCTGTTGGGTGAAGGTGGATTTGCCCACGTCTACCTGGCCACTCATGCTCTGTTAAAACGACCTACGGCGATCAAAATTCTGAAGCCCGAACAGATCAACGAGAAGAACCTGTCTCGGTTCGAACGCGAAGTGCAGCTAGCCAGCGGGTTGAGCCATCCGAACACTATCAATATCTACGACTATGGCGCAACAGACGATGGCAGCTTCTACTACGCCATAGAATACATCAAAGGCCTGTCGCTGCAGGAACTGATCGAGCTGGACGGCCCGCAGTGTCCGGCGCGAGCGATGTGGATCCTGGAGCAAATTTGTAAATCGCTGCGAGAGGCACATCACAAAGGCCTGATTCACCGCGATATTAAGCCACAGAATATCATGCTGTGCCGCCGCGGCGGCGAATACGATTTTGTAAAGGTTCTGGATTTCGGGCTGGCGCGCAGTATGGAAACGGAACAGAATCGCGTCACGGAAACCAAGTTGCTAATCGGGACGCCACACTATATTGCCCCGGAACGCATCGTCTATCCGACGTGCATGGATCCACGGTCGGACATCTATTCCCTGGGCATTCTGGGGTTCTTCCTGCTGACGGGCCGCGAACCCTTTGAAGCGCAGGGGTCGATGGACGCGTTGGCGCAAACCATCAATGGTTCTGCGCGCCGACCATCAGAACAAACCAGCTCTCCAATTCCGCCGCGGCTGGACCAGCTGATTCGAGATTGTCATTCGCGAGTCATCACAGAACGACCACAAACGATCGAAGACGTTCTTGATCGATTGCAGGAAGTCGAATTGGAAGTCGCATGGAATGCGAAAAGTGCCGCGGCGTGGTGGGCCGAGCATCAACGGAAGACCCTTGATGAAGTGAATGAAGTACTGTCAGTTGCACAATCCCGAAACACGATGTCATTGAGTCCGCCGGCAGGAACATAGGGATGTCCCATCACAATCAGTTTCGACACCAGGCTTATCCTTCAGATCCTGTTCTGCCACCGTCGTTCCATAAACTTAAGGTGACAGACGGTGACCTGACGGACTTCACGAGTCTGCACACTGAGTTTCGAGTCAATCATGTTGTGCTGGTTCATGGGACGTTCATGGGTGACGATCCCTTCGCGATATCTGAAACGTTGAATGCAGTTGCTGGCAGCGCTTCATTGCTGAAGAAGCCGTTGGAGTCTCTGGCGGCTAAACTCAAAGAAAGAGTGAAGCCGCTGACTGACGGTGTGACGGGTGATGTCGGGAACTACGGTGACGATTTTCGAAACCTGTTTCAGCAACTTGTCGGCGACGATCCGGTCGTCGAGTTGATGCAACCGACATGGACGGGGCAGAATCATCACTTCGCTCGGGCGGATCTGGCAGTCCTTTTGCTGTGTCAGCTGGATAAACTGCAGCCCGCGCACAACGACTGCATCCTGTTGTGGGGCCACTCACACGCCGGCAATGGTTTCGCGATTCTGACCAACCTGCTGGCGAACGAACCAAAGTCCGTGGAAGCGTTTTTTCGCGCTGCGGCTCAGGATCTGCCACACTGGCAACAGGCTGAAAAGATCCTGAAAGATGCTCCATCGCCGCACCCGCTGGCGCGGTGTGTTCGTATCGCTGCCTTCGGAACTCCCGTGCGTTATGGTTGGGATGCCAGTGGCTGTAGCGACCTGGTGCATGTGTTGCATCATGGCGGTCAGGAGCCGGAAGATTCGATCACGACAAAACCTATGTTTCCACCGCACAGCGCGACCGATATGGTGACCGCTCAGTTTGGCGACTGGGTACAGGCTTTTGGGATTGCCGGCACAGACCTTACCCCACCCACTTCATCGGCCGTCAACGAACGCATGGCCGCTGTACTTGAAGCAGATCTGGCAGCGCCAGATCACGGACTCGACACAAAATTCCTGGCACCCGCCCGAATTCGTGATCTGTGTGCTCGCTGGAAAACAGGCACGCGCTGTCACGCAACCGGCCGAAATCTGTTGTTGGTCTACGAACCATCGGGCCGCAAGACAGGGCTGGGATTTCCGATCGAGCAGGCGATGCTGGGCCACGGTGTAGCGACAACAACCAACTGGCTTCCGGCGCACCTGGCGCTGGTGATGCAGAGTTTGCAGCCAGCCCCGTAGAAAAGGCGACTCGCTTATTCATTCGACCGCGCACAATGCTGGTTGAGCTGTAACCAGGTTTCTCCGAAACCTGGTGGTATCGGGAGTAGGCTCTTTCCGCTCAGTGGTATTTTCGGCAGCCAATGTGCCCCGTCACCGCGAACGAGTTTCGGAGAAAATCGTCTACACTCACTCCCCTGACGGCTACTTTGGAAAAAACAAATGCTGCTGTTTGCGAGCCGCTTCCAACGCGTCCATCGTGTCCTGTAGGATTCCGGGATCACCCTGACGCGTCATCCAGTTGGTCAGCTCCGTCTTCAACTGTTGTTTTCGCTCGGAAAACGTGGAATCCGAAACCAGGTTGTTCATTTCGTAACCGTCTTCAGCCGTGTGATACAGCTGCTCCGGCGGACGCAGCATATAACGCTTCACCAGGTTGTACGTTGCTGGATTTTGCTGACTATCCCACGTCCACGTGCCCCAATACGGGTTGTTCAAATCTCCTTTGCCGCGCGTGCCCATAAGATGTTTTTCGATGTACAGCTCGTTGGGGGTTAAGTTTTGAATGTAGCGGTAGCTGCCGTCGGTGATCGAACGGACTGGATACGGCGGACCTTCCGGAAGGTTGTTGTGCATGAAGTAAGCGAACTTTCGCTGCCCGGCTGAACCTTCCAGTACAGATCGAAAGCTGACCCCATCGAAGTTGTGCCCCGTCGTTTCCGCGCCCGCCAAATCCATGATCGTTGGCAGAACGTCACAGTACTGCACGAGTTCGTCCGTTCGTTTGCCGGCCGAAACTTTCCCAGGCCAGCGAGCGATCAGCGCCGTGTGTACTCCGGTGTCCCAGTTTGTCCACTTGCAGCCAGGAAACTGCGATCCCTGTTCGGACGTAAACAGCACCAGTGTGTCTTTCGCCTTGCCCGTTTCTTCCAGCGTCGCCAGCAGTTCACCGACCTGACCGTCCATGTAAGTAACTTCTGCCAGATAGTGACCAAAGTCTTCACGAGTCCGCGGTGTGTCGGCAACGTTCGGTGGCAGCTTGATTTTCTTCGGCGGATACGCAGAAGCATCACCCATCACCCAGGGCACATGCGGTTCGACCAAAGCCACCACCAGGCAGAACGGTTCTTCGGCCGACATGAATTGCCTGACTCCGGCAGTGTCGTGAGTCTGAGTCGGATTCCTCACACAACTTGGGTCATATCCGGCCACTTTCTGAAACGGAAACACGGCATCAGGCTTCACATGCACCTTACCCGCGATGCCGACGCGATATCCAACCTGCTGCAAATGATGTGGCATACTCTTCACGTCAGGACGACTGGCGGAATGATTCCATGCACAGCCGTTGTTCATCGGATACTGTCCGGTAAACAATTCCGCACGGCACGGCTGGCACATCGCAGAACACAAATACGCTTTGTTGAACGTCAACCCCTGAGCCGCCAGGGCATCGATGTTGGGAGTCTTCGCATTCTGTCCGCCGTACAGCGGCAGATCGTTGTGAGTGCAGTCATCCGCCATGATGATGAGCACGTTAGGCGGTTCCGCGGCAAACGTTGTTGCGGCGGAAACGGCAGCGACGATGATGGTCAGTAGCGTTCGAAGCATCAGGATTGATCCAGTACACGAGCACGAAACAGAATTCGCCCCAGTCTAACGGTTCGACCAAAGTAGTCATCACTGTCCCAGTGAAGTTCTTCGCGGGATGGCATCTTTCTGATCGCGAGTCGCTTTCGCCGTGATCGAGGACATTCTGGGGGTGCAGAAGCTCGACGAGACAGGTGGCCGCGCTTGTGCAAAGAACGGTTCTTATTGACGGCTGGATGAGCAAGCGAGTCGCTTGCTCTACGGGATTTGCGTTGCCCTGGATCACGGCGCAGGCAACGTGTTGTGGTAAGGAACGATCCCGCAAAGCTCGTCACTGAGACAGTGACGGCTACTTTGGCCCACTGTCCACCACGAATCCGGCAGTCGCCGCTGTTTCGCTAATTTGTTCCAGCGAAGCTGTTCCATAAACAACCGCCGTCCCTTGATCGAACGAAACATCGGCGGAATCAACGTCAGTGCGGCCTTCGAGAGCTCGTTCCAGACTTGCTGCACACCCATTGCACGTCATCCCGCTGACATTGACCGTAACCGACGGCGCGTCGGTGTCGACGGTGGTCATCCGTTTGCGGAACCAACGCCGTGCATCATCGACGGCGAACCAGCCCACCAAGCCGGCTAAAGCGACAGCACTCACGGTTCGCCACCAGTCAGACGTGTGGTCGTGTGCATGCACATGAGCAACGTCAACGACGATCAGATGATTGAACGCCAACCCCGCCAGCAGGCTTCCGGCAACAATCGTTGTCAGATAAATCAGCATCGATCGGCGACCGAGCGTTCGGTACACGGCTCCCAGAGTCGCGATGTTTGTTGCGGGACCGGCCATCAGGAACACAAGAGCGGCTCCGGTGGGCAAACCGCTGGCCACCAGCGCGGCGGCGATCGGAACGGAAGCTGTCGCACACACATATAGCGGCAACGAAATGACGAGCGTGATCAGCAACGCCCAGATCCCGGTCAATGCGGGAATGCTGGACAGCGATTGTTCGGGAACCATCCACGTGATGCCCGCCGAAATCAAAACGCCGATCACCAGCCAGCCCCAGATCGATCGGATCAGCTCCAGACTCTGCGCGATGAACTCTCGGAATTTCCCGCGGGCAGGATGCGCCGAAGTTTCCCTGTCGCTGAGGACTTCCAGTGGAATCGTGTTTCCGGAATCGGCCAGTGTGCCACCGATCAATCCCGTGACCAGTGCCGTCACGACTTTCAGAATAGCGAACGGCCAGCCCAGAAATGACGCACTGACCAGAATGGAATCCACCCCGGTTTGTGGCGTGCTGATCAAAAATCCAACCGCTGCACCGTTGCTGGCTCCGCTTTTTCGCAACCCGAGTCCCACCGGTATCACGCCGCACGAACACAGCGGCAGCGGAATGCCGATCAACACTGCTTTCAGCACTCCCATGCGTCCGGAAAGATGCCGACGCATCCAGTCAGCCGGCACCAGCACATGCATCAGTCCCGCTGCGGCCGCCCCGACAAATAACCAGGGAGCCAGTTCCAGCCAGATATTCCAGATGGCGGTGAACATGATGCGGGCCGGTTAATTTCATGTGAGAAGCGGAGAAACTGAGTGCCAGCATAGTGTTGGAATCAATCCATCACCAGAGGAACCACTGCGTTGACAGCAGTTGACTTATTGTTGTGAACGGTACTCGCTCGCGGGAGCAGGCTTTCTTCGATC
>CALFOL010000920.1 GCA_937919915.1 uncultured Planctomycetaceae bacterium | reverse complement strand
TGAAGTAAGTACAACCCTGAGCAAGCTGGAGAGCGAATACGATATGTTTTGCAGAAGCGGCCGCCAGAAACCCCGAATACTCAGCTGACCAGCCTGCAGGAGGAACTAGACAGGCTGAATCTTTCGGCCTCCGCAACAAAGGCGGACCTCGCCTGGATCGAAGACGCCGAACGGGAAGGCGTTCCGGAACGGACCATTGTCGTGGCCTACGAACGAGGGCTGCAGAACACATTGTCAGCCGCAGGCACAGAGTTGGACGATCTCGAAACCGAAGACGCCGAGTTGACGGCATCAGAGATATTGCAGACATTGCGAACTGTGCTCATGCGAACCCGTCAACGGGAGGAGGCGATTCAAAAACAGCTAGACGTTGTTGCCGAAGCAATGAAGACTCACAAGGCGTACGAGTCTCAGCGCGAAGCAATGGCACGGGTAATCGCACGGGAACGAGATCTTCTTGAAGAGGTGCACATGAAGCTGCGAAACGTAAAGATTCCGGAGAGTGATCAGACCGTCGTTGTTCTCTCTGAAGCAGACCACGGCGTGATGGACAAGAAGACGCTACATGACGCTCTTCGCCTTTGGATGTTTGTCGGTTCCATCGTCGGACTGGCCGCTGGTACGTTCGTTGCGATGCTGATCTGATTCAACAAGAACAATCACGGATGCTCCTACCGAAAAGAAATTCCACGCAACCGCTGGGCCCTTCAGAGTTGCCAGTCGAACGTATGCAATTGCGGGGGCAAGACGCCGCACGACTTGTCAGAGACGAATACGGGGAGCCAGTCAACAACGCTGAACGTCACGAAGAAGACTGATCCGTCGGAAAAGAACTGATACCTCTCCATGCCGACTTCTCCAATTCAAGGAAATGGGGCCGAATCTTTTGAAGATAACAGCATAGGGAAAAATCGGGGCGGGGACAGTGTTGCGGGGCGGCGGCGTGGGGAGACCTTCGGTCGGAACATGTGCGGGGGCGGGAGACCCTCGCACAGCGCCGTCCGGGGCGGCCTACATTCTGGCGACGGTGCTCGTTAAACTTCCCTGACAAGCAAACAGGGAACCAACATGAGCGAGAAAGAGTCACAGCCGGCAGTGTTCAGCTACAAGCAGGTCATTTCTGAAGACATGATCGATGTGAACGGACACGTCAACAACGTGGCCTACGTCCGCTGGATGCAGGATGCCGCGGTCGCTCATTCACGCGACTCCCTTCAACGTGGCACCGTGCAACAGATGGGATGCACATGGGTCGCTCGTTCGCATCATATCGAATATCTGAGCCCCTCGTTTCTCGACGACGACGTGGAAGTTCGCACCTGGTTGGCCAGTATTCGTCGGGTGCGGTGCTGTCGTCGTTACGAGTTTGTTCGAACTTCGGACGACAAACTGCTGGCCAAAGGGGAAACGGATTGGGTATTTGTGAATATCGAAAGCGGCCGGCCGGTTTCCATTCCGGAAGAAATCGCTTCGGCGTTCGTACTTCTTCCTGATTAGCGCGCCGTCATCAATCGATGGGCACTTCGTGAAGTACAAGTCGATCGTAGAGCGAATCCCAACCCTTGACTGTCGCCAGTGTTTCATATGCTTCTCCGCGAGCCACGTTTTCAACATCGTCGTTCGTAGCGCCGACTGTGAAGAGCTGCACTTCCTGATCCGAATCCCGGAGCGTCCCGATCACCGTCTTGCCGTGCTCAAACCGCTGATCATCGCCGACGAAACCAAACGTTGGCGACGTCCTGCTAATCACAACAGAAACGTCGAAGGCATCCCCCGCTGCCGAGTTCACCATTTCGCTGCGTTCGTTGCCAAACCGCCCTGCCTTGCGGATCTCCGCCACCAGCGTCAGCAGAGCATCGCTGCCTGGTCCGTCGGAATCTTCTTCCCAGGAATCAGTTAACGGTGGAGGCTCTGGTGCTGCGGCTATCCGAGAGCCACTGTCTTGAGAGCGCCGTTTCTCGCCATGTGCGGCACGAGGCTCTGCGTCAGGCATGACTGCCTCGTTGAGAAACTCGAGCGGGATCATCTGCAGATCGACGCGTTTGTTCCAGTCCGGAAAACGTGGGATGTCGATTCGTAGTTCCGCCCACCATTTGATGTCGTTGTCAGATTCGTCAAGACTCCACGCCTGAGTGTCCGGGAGTTCGAATTCGAACTGTTCAGAGAAGTTTTCCCCAGCCATCAGCATTCCGGCAGGATGCAACGTTGCGACTTCGTCGTGGAGCGTATGGTGAGATGTAGTCTTGTCTGTCCCACTGCCGGACGTCGCCGATTCACGGGCAAAAATCCGCACGGTGATGCCGTTCACCGCAAACGACTTTTTCGGAGTAAAGCTAAGTGTGAGCGGCCACATTTCATTCGGGCCGACCACCAGATGTGGCGTCCTGAGCTCCACTTCACCAACACGACTGGCGATCAGTATATTCCATCCCCAAACTAAGCCACCAATGACGAGGAAGACGGGAATCAGGAAGAAAAACAGAATGCCAAAAATGATGGCAAACACTGACAGAATGCCATACAGAATCCACTTTCCAATGCCGGACGCTTCGTTCGTTGGCTTGCTAAATTCCACGACTTCGCCTCGCGCACCGCTGATTTCCGGGGGACGTTCCCCGGCGATTAGAATGTATTCCTCCACCTGCTTCGGATCTATCGCCCACGGAACGTCAACGGCCACGTGCACATAGTGATCGACGTTGATGTAGTGACCATGATAAGTCAGCGGCCATCGTTCAGCCGTAAATTCAAACGGCAGATGGAGCTCTTCCCCTGCCTGCAGAGGCTGTATGCCACACAGGCGAACTTCGCGGTGTTCCCCCTGATCGGTGTTGCCGCGGCCGTGAGTTCTCCAGTAGTGCGAGAGAACGATACCGTTGCAACGGATGTCCTGATTCACCGTAACGTGAACTTCACCCGACACCACATCGCCGCCGGTGTATTTACGATCAGGTTTATCAAACGTGATTCGAATATCGCACTTCGACATAGCAACACCTGCGCAGGAAATTCGGTTTGTGGAATCGGGAGGCTACATCATGAAGTGTCGAAATCAAACGTCACGGACTTCCGACAGTTCCTGAAAGGCGACATACATCTGATGCAGCATCGCGCGGATATTCGATCCGAATTCCCGCCGCAGCCGCGTGGCAGTTTCCATAGTCACGATCGGCACCAGGCCCGCACCACGCCGAACGTGCTCAACGCGAGCGTTCAACAGTCGGCACAACCGGTGAACGTCTGTCCGCTGCTCAACCTCGATCGTCTCAACTGTCCGCCCAGCACGCCGTAATTCCGCGGAAAAATCACGATGTGTGCCTAACACAAGTGGAACTGCCGCGCGAAACAGTTGAAACCGCTGCCACAGCGTCAGCCGCTGCGCTTCGTCGATCATGGTGGGGCGACCGCCAGGCAAAACGGCGGTTTCCCCCTCTGGAATGTGCACGTACCCCGCCTCCGCGAACCTTGCTTTGATGGCCAGCAAATGCGTGGTTTTCCCGTAGCCTTTTTCGCCGACGAACTGCACGGCAAAACGGTCGACGGACAGTCGGGCCACGATGGATTCAACGTCAACTTCCGCCAGACTCGCCAATTCTTCTCGCGACAATTCCCCAAACGGATTGTGACGCAGGTTCAAATGGGCGTATGGAAGCTGGTTGAGTGCAGAATTCGCTGGCATTTGTCAATTCTACCGGGCTCAGAGTGATTCGTCGAACTCTTCAACTTTCGAGCAAGAGAGGCAATCTGCATTTGCCATCCAACCCGGTTTCCGAGTAATCTATTGCAGTCAATGTTCCCTCACCCTTCCCACCACATTGGAGTTTACTCAATGAAGAAGCCTTACTTTGCATTACTGGCTGCGTTCGCAGCACTGGCGTTTGTTGTTTCCACCGGAAACGCCGAAGACGACAAACCGAAAAAGCCCAAAGAAGTGACCACCACAAAATGCCCAGTGGCTGGTAAAGAAATCAAGATCGCGGATGCGAAAGTTGTTGAATACAAGAAAGCGAAAGTCTACGTTTGCTGTGACAACTGCAAGGGAAAGATGGAAAAAGACGCATCAGCATTTGCGACCAAGGCCAACGCTCAACTCGTACAGACAAAGCAGTTCCGACAGACAAAATGTCCGCTGACCGGTGGCAAAGTCGACAAAGAACAAAAGGTCAAAGTTGGCGCGACGATGGTTGGCTTCTGCTGTGGCAAGTGCAAAGGCAAAGTTGAAGAAGCCGAAGGCGATGAACAACTCGCAATGATCTTCAGTGACGAGAAGTTCGACAAAGCTTTCGCGGCTGTAAAACCCAAGAAAGAATAGTGCGGCAACTGCACTGCTGATCCCATATAAGGGGCGTTCGAAGAATCGAACGCCCCTTTTTTCGTACCGCGAAAACTCCGTTCGCCATCGTATGGTCGCACCCTATTAGAGCAGTTTACTAATTTTCGTCAACGGAATTCGCTCGCGGGAGCGACTTGCTTCAATCGAAATGCGTGCCCCGCGGCCACACGTCAGCGTAATACGCTGTAGACTGACTCATCTATGAACCACACGGATCACGTTTGTGAACTCGGCAAAGTCACACTGTTCTACATTCCATCCCACAAACTGGATGACCCGCGCTACTTCAACGGTGCACAAACAGTGCGGACGGCCATCCACGAATTCCTGATGGAACGCTATCGAGCCTACACACAGTCTCCCACGCCAGAGGGGGCGCGAAGTTTCAC
>CALFOL010000919.1 GCA_937919915.1 uncultured Planctomycetaceae bacterium | reverse complement strand
ATGACTGGATGCTGAAATTGAACTCCGTCAAATTTCTCCAAACAGCGGCTTCGCGCATCGCGACTCCCCGCGCGCATTGCAGAGGTTTGATCATGAACAATTCCCCGATTCGTTGGACTATTGTTTTTGGCACGCAGCAGACGATGTTCTGCGGCGCGACGCGTGCCTTCCATGTCGAGTAAAAAGCCGATTCCGCTGTTCGAGCGACAACCTCCCAAACGCTGCCCGGTTTGTGGAGAAACGAGCTACTCACCCGCCGGTATTCATCCTCAGTGTTCGATGCGCCGAGAAGATGAAAAGCGGATGAGCCGCGTCAAGCACATCAAACGCGAAAGCGATGGTTCCGTCGCCACGACGCATGATATGAGTGCATGGCAGAAAGTCTGCCCGAGTTGTCACGCGGTTCAACACGCGAAAAAAAAAGAATGTGACTGCGGGCACACTTTCGCAGTCCGCGCTCGGCCTCTTGCCGACGAAGAAAACGACGAAGAAAACGCCGAAGAATAATGACAATCAGTTCCATCATCTGGACGCTGGTCGTCCTTGTCTGCGTCGGAATTCTGTCCGTTGTCAGTCGCTATTTTTCGCTGTGGCTGCAGGCATATTTCACTGGAACGCGAATACCGCTTATTTCTCTGGTCGCGATGTCGTTGCGGAAGATCGATCCGAAAACAGTCGTCCACTGCAAAGTCATGGCGGTTCAGGCCGGCCTGCCGGAAATCTCGACCGATGCCATGGAAGCTCAGTATCTGGCTGGTGGTGATATTGAACGCGTGACTTTGGCACTGATCGTGGCTGGAAAGTCCGGCATCGATCTGGACTGGGACACTGCAGCCGCCGTGGATCTCGCAGGTCGCGATGTTCTGGAAGCTGTGCGAGTCAGCGTGAATCCCAAAGTGATTGACTGTCCGGATCCTGAGGCAGGTCGCGGCAAAATGCTGACCGGCGTCGCAAAGGACGGCATTCAATTGCGAGTTCGAGTTCGCGTCACGGTGCGAACAAATCTGTCGCAGTTGATTGGCGGAGCGACAGAGGCCACTGTGATCGCGCGAGTTGGCGAGGGCGTTGTTTCAGCGATCGGTTCGTGCGAAAGTTACCGCGAAGCGCTCGCCGATCCACTCATTATCACTCGCCAGGTGCTGGCGAAGAATCTGGACTCGCAGACAGCGTTTGCAATCGTCTCAATTGATATTGCGGACATTGACGTTGGAGAAAACATCGGGGCCAAGCTACAGAGTGATCAGGCGTCTGCAGATATTCGGATCGCTCAGGCGAACGCTGAACAGCGCCGAGCCATGGCGGTTGCGGTCGAACAGAAAATGGTTGCGTTGACTCGCCAATACGAGGCCGAGGTGGTATCTGCAATGGCAGAAATCCCACCAGCAATCGCGGCCGCCTTCCTGAGAGGGCAGTTTCGAGGAAGTCAACCGGAAGCCCAGCGGAAGCCGATTCGAATGCAGCATCTGCAATACGGACCTTCCATCCTGCGGCGTTCGGGCACCGCTGACGCGGACCGCGTTCACGCGAATTAGCCTGAGAAACATTGAAAGATCGGTATGTTGCCGACCTGGTCCGAAACTGTGGTTCTACAAGGAGAGACTGATATGGGCGACAAAGGCAGCAAAGATAAAGGCAAACGCGAGCCGTTAAAAAAGCCGTTGCTGAACCCCAAGGAAAAGCGACAGCAGAAACGGGAAAAAAAGAACGGCCCGTCCGCAGGTTAGACGGGATTTGCTGTGAAACTGATTGTCGGGTGTTTGTTCGCTTTGCCTGGCGAACAAACCTCGTTAATTTGTTGGTCTTCAAACTGATTCTTGAATCCCCGGGAGATCACTGTGCAACGAGTAATTTTTGCAGCGACGCTGCTCTTGCTGACCACCATTGGCCAGACAGCTGAACCAATGAAGGCTTTGATTGTTGATGGCCAGAACAATCACGGAGTCTGGCCAACCACGACCAAAATGATGAAGGCTTACCTGGAACAGACAGACCTGTTCATGGTTGATATCGCTACGGCGGCTCCAAAGGGCACGGATCCCAACTTTAAGCCGGACTTCAGTAAGTACGCTGTCGTGGTTAACAACTTTGGTCATGGTGCGGCCGCATGGCCTAAAGAAACTCAGGAAGCGTTCGAAAAATTCGTCAGCGAAGGTGGCGGGCATGTGGTGATTCACGCTGCGGACAATGCGTTTCCTGAATGGCCTGCGTTCAATGAGATGATTGGTCTTGGCGGCTGGGGCGGACGCAGCGAAAAGAGCGGTCCGTATGTGTACCTCAATGACAAGGGGGATCTT
The DNA here is from genome assembly GCA_937919915.1 of uncultured Planctomycetaceae bacterium. Lineage (GTDB taxonomy): Bacteria > Planctomycetota > Planctomycetia > Planctomycetales > Planctomycetaceae > Fuerstiella. The sequence goes on along the minus strand of CALFOL010000919.1, from coordinate 8,612 downwards.
GTTCGAGACACTTCGAAAGGCAAGGGCGGTAACCACGGTAAGCAGTGGGAGTTTCCGGTCGTGGTTCGTGATCGCGAACATCCGGTCACCAAAGGCATGCCTGCGGAATGGCTGCACGCTCAGGACGAACTGTATGACCAATTACGTGGCCCGGCACAGAACATGGAGATTCTGGCAACGGCGGAGTCACAGGTCACAAAGCGACATGAACCGATGATCTTTACGATCAAATACGGCAAAGGCCGAGTCTTCCACACGCCGATGGGGCATGCGGAATACTCAATGGAATGTGTCGGCTTTATCACCACATTGCAGCGCGGCACAGAATGGGCAGCAACCGGCAAAGTGACACAGGCCATTCCTGATGACTTCCCGACAGCCGACAAGACCAGCAGCCATAAGTGGATGGCGGAAGAGGCGGCTGCCGCAAAATAGCGGAGTTTCCACCTTCCAGCTCGTCATCACACTGCTGGTCATTCAAAGTTTCACGAACAGCCCGGACACCTTTTGGTGTTTCGGGCTGTTTTTTTTGAACGAAAGGGGTTTTCCGGTCCCTATATCTGGTGCCACAACCTGCGCGGCAAGTTTCGAAAACACAACATCAACTGGTGACATTTCGTCCACTCGCACGTCTGTGTGTCGGGGCAGAGTAGATTATTGAAACCTCGCCTGCTGCAATGCAAAGCGATTTCATAGAATCAGCCGCGTGCAGTTTGCTTGGTGGACAGGCGTTCATAAGAATCACGGAAAGAGTTGGGCCATGAAAAACATACTGACATCCCTGGCCATCGTGTCCTGCGTAGGCTCGACGACCCTGTTGGCTCATGCCCTTTTGACGGAACCAACGATCATGCAGGATCGAGGCGCTCAACGAAAACAGGCGCAGCAGTTGTTAAGTGACAACAACGCCGCAGAAGCTTTGGAAATCTACAAAACTCTGGTAGAGGACGACACCAACAAGGACCAGGATTTGAGTCAGGATTTTTCGCAGGCTGTGAGTCTCCTGAATCAACTGAATCGAATGAACGAGATCGACGAATTCTTCGAAGAGACCGTTGACCGACATGCTGATAACTGGCGATTGCAGGCACAGGGCGCGTCGCTTCTTGCCAACCAAAACATTGCGACATACGGCTTCATTATCGCCGGGAAATTCGAACGCGGGAATCATCGCGGGGGCGGCCAGCAAGCGGATTCCACGCAACGCGATCGAGTGCGCGCCATGCAGCTTGTTCTGCAGGCAATCGCACTGATGAAGCAGGACGACTCAGCAACGCCGAATGACATTGCGGGGGTCTACGATCAGCTGGCGAATCTCGCCGGACAGTCTCGTCACGGAGAAGCGTGGAAGCTGCAGAGTCTGACCGACCTGACGACCTTACCGGATTACGACCAAACACAACGATACGGCCGCTTTGGTATGGGCTATTCTGCACAAAAAGGTGCGCCGGTAAATGAAGACGGTGATCCGATTCTGCATGCCGTTCCGGAATCATGGCAAGCAGCGACCTCAGACGGAGAACGCTGGCGGTGGGCGATGGAAGAAAGCGTGGAAGCACTTCCCAGCTGGCGCAGTCAAATCGACATGCAGTGGGCGAATTTTCTGCAATCTCAATTCGGAGTCAACGGGGGTTCGTTTCGTCCGTCGCCGCTTAATGATGAAGGCAACGATGATGCAGATCTGTGGGCCGTTCATAAGTTGCCGGATTCAGAGACAATCGCTCGACTGGCAACAGGAACAAAACGTTTCGCATTGCCTGACGAATACAGCCACATCGCAATCTATCAGCGAGTCATTGAGCGAAAAGATTCGAATTCCCGTTCAGCGCTCGAATCTCTGGTCAACGTGCGAATGAATCGCCATCAGTATCCGCAGGTTGTGGTGCTGCTGAAGGAGTTGAAAAAGAACGCTTCCACAAAGGATGAACGCAAGAACATTCAGAATCGCATCGATCAGATCGCAGGAAACTGGGTTGAGTTTCAGAGCGTGCAGGTTCAGCCTGCGGGCACTGCGGCGACATTCGATATTCGTTATCGCAATGGTGCGAATGCATCATTTACCGCTCAATCAGTGGATATCGAAAAACTGCTGAGGGACACACAGGAGTATCTACAGAGCAAACCGAAGGCATTGGAATATCAAAAACTGCAGATCGAAAATGTCGGCATGCACTTGATAGATGGCGACCGAGACAAATATCTGGGCCCGCCGGTCGCGAACTGGGAACAGAAACTGGATCCGCCGGCTGATCACTTCGATGCAACCGCTTCAGTAAAGACTCCACTGAACAAAGCCGGCGCCTGGTTTGTCTCCGGAAAGATGCAGAATGGAAATGAAGCTCGGATGGTGATCTGGATCGCCGACACCGCGATTACCCGCAAGCGTATCGAAGCTGGCACACTGAACTTCGTCTGTGATGCGGTCAGTGGTGCGCCGGTTGCCAATGCGGAATTGGAGTACTTTGGCTGGCAACAGCAACGCATCGGGCGGACTCGGGAATACCAGATTCTGACCAGTCGCTTTGCTGATCGCACTGACAAGGATGGCATGTGCGTGCCAACACAGGCTCAGGTGAACAACGGTTATCGCTGGCTCACGATTGCCCGGACGCCTGAAGGTCGTCTGGCCTACGACGGATTTGACGGTGTCTGGCGTGCGGAGAAAATCGCGACGATGAATTACAGCCCCGTCAAGGTTTTCAGCATCACTGATCGACCGGTCTATCGACCTGAACATGACGTGAAGTTTCGTCTCTGGATTCGGCGACCACGATTCAGTCAGAACGATGCTCAATTCGCAAACAAAGACTTCGTGCTACAAATCCGAAATCCCAAAGGCGATGTTGTGCTCGAAAAAGATGTCACCACCGACAAGTGGGCGGGTATCGACGGTGACTGGACGATTCCGAGTGACGCAACCCTGGGGCAGTACGCTTTGATTGTTGGTAATCGTGTCACCGTGCAGCGATCTCGCACGGTGAAAGGCAAGCCCGAAGCCTACACAGTCAAACAGGTCAATGCGATTGGACAGGGAAGCTTTAAGGTTGAAGAATACCGCAAACCAGAATTCGAAGTGACCATCGATGCACCCGACAAACCGGTGATGCTGGGCGAAAAGATTCAGGCAACAGTGAACGCGAAGTATTACTTTGGCGCTCCGGTGACAGAGGCGAAAGTTCACTACAAAGTTCAACGAACCAGCAAGGACACTCGCTGGTATCCGGAAGCGCGCTGGGATTGGTTGTATTCGCCCGGCTATTGGTGGTTCTCACCCGATCACGATTGGTATCCTGGTTGGAAACGCTGGGGTTGCTACGCTCCGATTCCCATCTGGCGCGGCTGGAATCCTGATCCGCCGGAAGTCGTTATCGAAGGCGACGCGGAGATCGGCGAAGACGGGATGTTCGTGATCGATATTGATACGGCTGCCGCGCTGCGAGAGCACAGTGACAGTGATCACAGTTACAGCATCACGGCTGAGGTTGTCGACCAGTCTCGGCGAACAATCATCGGCACAGGAAGTGTCCTGGTGGCTCGCGAACCGTTTAAGGTGTTTGTCTGGACAGATCGTGGCCACTACCAAACGGGTGACACCGCCACAGTGGGGATTCAGGCACGAACACCTGATGGGAAGTCCGTCACAGGTGCCGGAAAGGCAACGCTGTATTCAATCAGCTACGTCGATGACAAACCGGTTGAGAAGCAGGTTGAGTCATGGGATATCAACACCGGAGCCGACGGGCGGGCGTCCTTGAAGATTGTGGTGCCGGCTGCCGGACAGTTTCGAATGGCCGTCAAGGTGACGGGCGCTGAAAAGCACGAAGCAGAAGGCGGCTATCTGTTGTATGTGCGTGGGCCTGGTGATGATGGGCGTGGCTATCGATTTAATGACCTGGAACTGATCGCTGAAAAGCAGGAGTATCAGCCCGGTGAAACGGCCACTCTGCAGGTCAACACCAACAAGACGGGCGGAACAGTCCTGCTGTTCGTGCGGCCCATGAACGGTCTGTGCCCAAAGCCTCTGGTGCTGCGACTGGATGGCAAAAGCACGACGGTTGACGTCAAAATCGGTCGAGACGATATGCCGAACATTTTCGTTGAGGCTTTGACGATTGCGGATGGTCGGCTGCACAGTGAGATGCGAGAACTCGTCGTGCCGCCGGAAAAGAAGGTTGCAAATGTCGAAGTTGTACCCTCCGCGGAACGTTACAAACCAGGTGAAGAGGCGACTGTCACGTTGAAACTAACCGATGTGAACGGTCAGCCGTTTGTCGGCGATACGGTACTCAGTGTTTACGATGCGAGCCTGGAATATATTGCGTCGAGCAGTGTCCCGGAAATCCGTTCGTTCTTTTGGAATGTGCGTCGCCATCACAACATTCAAAACCACAGTACGTTGCAGCAAATCTCGTCACCATTAGGGCTGCCGAACGAAATTCAGATGCAGACGCTGGCTGGTGAAGATCTCGCCGACGGAATGGGAGGTGGCGGGTATGGGTATGGTGGCGGAATGCTTCGCGGCCGCGCCACGATGCGGAAGGGAATGATGGCGCCTCAAAGCATGATGAGGAGTGAAGGAATGGCGATGCCTATGGCTGCGGCCGCGATGGCGGATGGTGAGGAACTTGCGCTCGATGCGTCCGGCCCAGCGGGAGCAGGCGCTGGGGCGCCGAACGTTGAGCCGTCCGTCCGATCTAACTTTGCCGACACCGCTTATTGGGTGGCCAGCGTCACTTCGAATAGCGATGGTTTGGTTGAAGTGAAATTTACGGTGCCGGACAACCTGACCACCTGGAAGATCAAAGCGTGGACTCTGGGAGACGGGACTCGAGTCGGCTCGGGCACCAGCGATATCATCACCAGCAAAGACCTGATCATCCGTCCGCAGACGCCACGGTTCTTTACCGAAACCGACCTGATCACGCTTTCGGCCGTTGTTCATAATTACCTGGACAGTGCGAAGTCGACCAGCGTTATTCTGGAAACGGAAGGCGGACAACTGCAGCTGCTTGGAAACGCAGAACAGACCGTTCAGATTCCGGCGGGGGGAGAAATTCGCGTCGACTGGAACGTCGAGGTGATTGCCTCGGGAACAGCAACAGTCCGCATGAAGGCACTCACCGATGAAGAGTCTGATGCCGCGGAGCTAACCGTGCCGGTACATGTTCACGGCTTATTGAAGACAGAGAGCTTCACTGGTGTCATTCGTCCTTCCGGCGATTCGGCCACAGTGAATATCAACGTGCCGGCCGCACGGATCGAGGAACAATCACGACTGGAGGTCCGTTACAGTCCCACGCTCGCCGGCGCCATGGTGGATGCTCTGCCATACCTGATCGATTATCCGTACGGCTGCACAGAACAGACACTCAACCGATTTCTGCCAGCCGTCGTTACTCAACAAACGCTGCTGAGAATGGGGGTGAACCTGGCCGACGTGCAGAACAAACGCACAAACCTGAATGCTCAGGAAATCGGCGCTGCGGCCAAACGTGCGGCCGAATGGAAACGATATAACCGCAACCCGGTCTTCGATCAGGAAGAGATGGATATCATCGTGAAGACCGGTGTGATGGATCTGACCAATATGCAGTTGACTGATGGCGGCTGGGGCTGGTTCAGTGGTTTCGGCGAACACTCGACGGCTCACCTGACGTCGTTAGTTGTGCACGGCCTGACTGTTGCCCAAAAGAATAACGTCCTCATGCTGCCGGATGTGCTGCAACGCGGCGTTCAGTGGCTGAAGAACCAACAGGCTGAAGAGCTTATCAAACTGAAAGAAGGGGACTGGCGGCGGGAACATCCAGACAAACTTAAGAAACGCCGTAAGCCGTTCAAGGAGCAGGCCGACAATATGGATGCGTTTGTCGCGTTCGTGCTGTCGGAACACGATGGCAACAGTCCAACAATGACTGACTATCTGTATCGCGATCGAGCGAAACTGTCTGTCTATTCGCAGGCTCTGACAGGGCTTGTCCTGCATCAGCAACAGGATGTCCCTCGTCGTGACATGTTGCTGCGAAATATCGAACAGCTACTGGTTCAGGATGACGAAAATCAGACCGCCTACCTGCGGATGCCACAGAACAGCTGGTGGTACTGGTATGGCAGTGAAAACGAAGCGATGGCTCGCTATCTGCAGCTGCTGCTGAAGGTGAATCCAAACAGCGAAACAGCGCCGCGGCTGGTGAAGTATCTGCTGAATAACCGCAAACACGGGACCTATTGGAACAGTACTCGCGATACAGCGATGGTTGTCGAAGCGATGGCTGATTATCTGGCCGCGACAAAAGAAGACCAGCCGAACATGACGGTGGAAGTCTTTGTGGATGGGAACCTGCAAAAGACGGTGAAGATCACCCCGGAAAATCTGTTCAGCTTCGACAATGTAATGCTGCTGGAAGGTGACGCAGTGAAGACCGGAGCACACAAGATCGAATTGCGACGTTCTGGCACGGGCCCGGTGTACTTCAACGCTTATCTGACAAATTTCACCAAGGAAGATCCGATCACGGCGACAGGTCTGGAAGTGAAAGTACAACGACGATTCTATAGGCTGGAAGCGGACGACAGAGATGTCAGCGTTCAAGGTGATCGCGGCCAGGTGGTGAATCAGCAGACCGCGAAATTCAAACGGATTCCGCTACAGAATCTGGCGAGCGTGACAAGTGGTGAACTCATCGAAATTGAGCTGATTCTGGACAGCAAGAACGACTACGAATACCTGCTGCTGGAAGATCGCAAGCCAAGTGGCTTCGAACCGGATGATCAGCGCAGCGGATATATTTTCGAAGGCTTGCGAGCTTATCGGGAACTGCGTGATGATCGTGTCAGCTTCTTCCTGAGCGATCTCGCTCGCGGTCAGCACAGTGTGAGTTATCGACTCCGAGCGGAAACGCCAAGCCAAAAGGTGTCTGCGTTGCCAGCAAAGATCGAAGGGATGTACGCCCCGGAACTAGTCGGCAACAGCGACGAATTTAAGCTGCGGGTGCTGGATCGCGCAAAGTAGACGCCACACCATTGGCGGCGGCAGCCAGGTTTTTCCGAAACCTGGTGGTATCGGGAGCAGGCTTTTTTTCCGCTACAGCGTAATACACTGACTTGTGGCCGCGGCGAACGGTTTTCGACAGCAAATCGCTTGCTCCCGCGAGCCCGACGCATCCGCATGTTTAGGTAAACTGCGCTAAGCGACTTTTTCGGAAAATCACGACGTTCACGGCGAACGAGTTTCGGAGAATCTCGTCTACAGGACGGCAATTGTCTGATTGTTGGTGTTCCACTTCAGAATGGCTTTGACGTATTTGTCGAGAACCGAACAATAGGGCACCGCCGGGGTTAGCACCTGGTCTGCTGCAACAGCACTTTCTCTCCCCTCCACGCCCGGTCAGAACATGTTGCCATTACGATGTCTGTCTGAATGTGCTGAGTGCTCCGCCACGGAGTTGGCTGAGGGCGCATTCGGTGACGCGGTGGCTGAATGTATTCGGTGCGGAAAAACATTCCTGCTGCCGCTGACCCGCACGATTGTGGCTCCGGATGCGATCAACACTCCCGTACATCTAAACGCAGCGGCCGTTACCGATGATACGGCGTCTGCCAGACACTCAACCCGTCGTGCAATCCTGTCGGTCTTGTTTTCTGTGTTCGTTAACGCCACGGCGTTATGGTTGCTGGCCGTGCTGTACATTCATATCAGTACTGAGTCCCAATACGCCATGGATGCGACACTGTCGAAAACCGATGACGAAGCCTTCATTATCCTTCCGGACTTCGATGCCGGAAGCCCACCACCAGAGAAAGCGCTGCTGCAGTCAACGATCGCAATTACGGAACTCACGGTCACCGATGTCGGCCCTGTTGTGGCACTTGATGGAAGTCAGGCCGCAGGAAAGGGACAGTCTGGAGGTGGCAATGGTAACGGGCGCGGCGGTCGTGGCACCGGGATCTTTGGTGGCGTGAGTTCCGCAAAGTCCTTTGCCTATGTCGTGGATGCATCGGGCAGCATGTCTGGACCACGAATGAGATTGGTGCTGAATGAACTCCGGCATTCGATCAGCGCACTCAAGGAGGAACAGTCGTTCTTTGTGGTATTCTTTAATCAGCACACGTTTCCCATGATGTGGCCCAAAATCGAAAAGGAATTGATACAGGCTCATGCTGTAAACAAAGACCGAGTCATCGAATGGGCACTCAAGGTTGAGCCCAACGAAGCGACGATGCCGGAACAAGCGCTCCGGATGGCGCTGGACCTTGAACCGGATATCGTGTTCTTTTTAACAGACGGTGACATCTCTGGTGGTGCGCTTCGAATCGTAAAAAAATATCGCGAGAAGCACACCAGCGTGCACACGATTTGTGTAGGGGAAGAGGCTGCGGTGCCTGTCATGCAGCAAATCGCCATCGTCGGGAATGGCGAATTTCTGATGGTTTCGGAATCGAACGACTTCGAATAGGCCGCAGGAACTGGCGATTCCGTTCTGTGGCTGGTGGCTCTGCAACTGTTCGCAGAATCCGCTGTCGTTCTTCCTCTTCCTTCGGCTTAGAGCAGTTTACTTAATGTTGTGAACGGTACTCGCTCGCGGGAGCAGGCTTTCTTCGATCGAAAAGCGTGC
>CALFOL010000918.1 GCA_937919915.1 uncultured Planctomycetaceae bacterium | reverse complement strand
GTCCGCGATCGGCCGATGGCATCAAAGCCTTCCATCGCAAGTCCCAGTCCGTCGAAGTGCGAATGGCACATCGCACACTGAGCGTCCGCAACATGAGCTTTCAACAATTCGCGAATCGTGGCTGTGGCCGTTTTCTCTGAAGAAGGCAGTTCGGGCACATCCGCAGGTGGCGGCGGGAAATGCTGGCCCAGCAAATGATGAACGCTCCAGAAACCGCGTTTGACGGGGCTCGTCCGTTCACCGGCTGAGTTCTTCGTTAACACAACCGCCATGCCAAACAAGCCGCCTCGCCCGGCATCGTGCAGGCCGGAAACCGGACGCCAGTCCCGGTCCCCGCCTTCGTACGATGGCTTTCCAGGGCCGCCGCCGTTCCGGTTGTCAGTGCCTGCGACCGCCTTGGAAGGCCGTCGTACTGAGCTACGTCGAAACGCCTCTTCGATCGCACCGCCATAATGCTTCGCAAGCGCCTCGTTCACGAACGTCATGTCGCTGGTCAGCAGGTCCGTCACCGGACGATCTGTTTGAATCAAATGAGTCGCCAACCGAACTGGCTCTTCGAAAATCGCTTCTCGAACTTCGTCGGTGTACCCTGGAAACGCCTCAGCGTTGATTGGATCTTTCGCCATATAATCGCGATATCGCAGCCACTGCCCAAAGAACTCGCGAGCAAACGCCTCAACCCGATCATCCTGCAGCATGCGTTGAGCATGACTAACCAGCGCGTCTTCGTTCTGCAGCTCACCAGCTTCGGCCGCCGCCAGCAGTTTCTCATCCGGCAAAGACGACCACAAAAAGAAGCTCAGCCGACTAGCCAAATCATGATCACTCACCGCGTGAATTCCGGAACCTTGCGCTCGTGACATCCGGTGATAGCAAAAGTCCGGCGACATCAGCACAGCAATCAACACACCTCGAATTGATTCCTCCACGGATTGGCTATCGTCTCGCAACTTTCCGTACAGAACCGACAGCGATTCTCGCTCTTCTGCCCGCACCGGCCGGCGAAACGCTCGTCGAGCAAACGCGTCAAGATCTTTAAGAGCCGCCTGCTCCGCCAGCACCAACGACTCCTGTTGCCGAATGAGCCCCGCGCGGACATCGGTGAAGAACGATCGAATCATTCGGTACTTGTCGTTTGCAGTTTCCGCCTCCAGCGTGTCGCCGATTCGTTTGACGCCCATCTTGTCCAGATACAACTTTTCGAATTTCGTGAGCAGCGAATCTTTCACCAGATCCGGATCTTCAGCACGCAAAAAATCGAATCGTTTGTCGTGCAGTACTTCTCGTTCTGATCGTTCAAACCACACGAATCCCCGCAGTAGTGTTTCGGTGCTCTGAGTCACAAAATCAAGCTCCTGCCACAGTCGATTCAGCTCCGCATTTTGGTCATCGTTAAGCACTTTCTGCACAAGCGGCAGATCGTCACGAAAAAAACCTTCGACCAAATGAAATCCGGCCGCGAGTCCTCGCACACTGTCCACGTAGAAGAATCGATTCGGAAACGCGTTGCAGAATTTCGCAAGATCCGTCGCCACTGTCTTTGCCGTTTCGCTGCCGCCATACATCAGGTGTTGCGTGGTGCGATTGAGCGCTGCCTTCGCAACTTCACGCACCGAATGCTGCACAAAGACGCTGCCTTCCCGACTGAGTTCCGGATCAAGCTGACATGGCATCAAAAGGTGTTTGCCGTCCAGTTCTCGCTGCATTTCAACGGTCAGCGGAATTTCAATCACCGTCGGAGCCTTCACCATGAACGAATCAGGGTCGATGTTGCCATCTTTCGGATGTTTGCCGAAACCGAGTTGTTCCATCAAATCCGGATTCGCCCGTTCCAGCACACTTCGCAGAGTTTGAACCTTATGCTGTTCCCGTTCCTTGTCGTTGTTGGACAGTCGGTCGACGAGACTGAACAACGCCTGCTTGACGATGACATAGTTGTCGCCCTCCGCGAACGCTGGATCGATGCGAACAAAAACAGAAAACGATTCTACTGAGGCCTCTTCCTTCGGTGCCACCACTTTTATGACATTCAAAATTGTTTCGCTCTTTTGCGAACCTAAGTCGAACTGGTCTCGGCCTGCTGCAGCCTTCGCTCGAAAGTCGAGATGACTAACCGGCCAGTTCCCGGCCCCCGCGTTGATCAGCTGTTGCGCGGGCGCCCCCAGAACGCGTTGCCCAGTTGCCACAAAGTCGACCACTTCACGAAATTCAGCGGGGCGATTCTCGCCATCGGTTGGAGCCGGTACTGCGTCCCACATGTCGCCGAGCTGTTTCCGAAATCCGGATCCGGACGACGCTTCCGACACCGTCTGCCATACAAGAGAAAGATACTTGCCGCTCAACCCTGCCCCACGTTGCGCCCATACTTCAATCGTCAGCCGGCGTTCATCATCGGCGCGATAGCGATAACGCCACGCCGCTTCCAGATATTTCGCCGTATCAACATCTTGGCTTTCATAGAAATCGATGATCGCCAGTTCAGTCAGCTTCTTGCGTTCGTTGTACGACGTCACCGGAAACGGCGCGAACGAAATCCCGCTGGGCTTCAACACCAGGTGATCCGCCACCAACTGAGCAGCCGCCAGATACTTCTTCACCAGATTCGGCGACGTCCCCAGCGCTTCGCCGGTATTGTCAAATCCCTCGCCTCCAGCTGGATCAGCGGGGAAGTCGCGAGTCGGTCGAATATTCTCGCCAGTCAGATCACGAATGGCGGTATCGTATTCCGTATTCGAAAGCCGCCGAGGCAACACGACGCCGGGGTCACCTGCATGCTTCACTGCTTCCGCCAGCAGAATCTTTTCGACGACTGCGACAACCGCGTTGCTCTCATCAAGACTCGGCTGCTTCGCATCTTCCGGCGGCATTTCACCGTTGTGAATGAACTCTGTGATGTTGTTCCAGCGTCGAAAGTGAGCCGCCACATCCGCATCGCTGGCATAGCGAGTTAGATCGAGTTCACCCTTATGAACTTTGCTGTTGTGGCATTCCACGCAGAACGTCTTCACGTACGGCAAAATGCCATCAACGTAATCATCCGCAGCTGCGATGGACGCAGAACAGGAAATGACGATGGTGACCGTCAGCAGGAGGAATGGAGGAAAGTTGAACATTTCACTGCACGGTGGGACATGGGGCGGGGCTTAGAGTTTAACTGCTGCCGTGCTGACCCGGGTAGGAGATTGCGTTATTGTGCAGTCAGTTTATGAGATATCATACAGTAAATCGTGTGGTCCCGGCGTTTTCCGGAGCGGTCTGCGGGGTCCTCTTGCAGCGTTGCCGTCTGCGTCAGTCGTCGAGTTGCTCATATAACGGCAAATGTCGGTAGTAGATTTCCAGCAACAGCAGCTTCATCGAAGTGGCATACAGCCGGCCACCTTGTTGTTCCCAGTTGTCGACAGGATTCCACGTGCCCGCCATGTGCCCATCTTTGATCTGCGAATTGACAACCATGTCTCGCAGAGCGGCATTCCATTCCTGCCAATAGCTGCCCTGCATGTGGTACATCACCTGGCTTCCGTAGTACCAATAGTACGACGTGCGGCTCTGTTTGAGTTCCGGAAGTTGCTTCATCAGATAGTCAGCGCCGGCTCGCATCGCCGGATCATTGCGGTCCGTTCCCAGGAACTGAAGACACAGCAATCCTTCGGCCGACATCGCTGGTGAGACGTTGCGGTCGGTGTAACCGAACTGTCCGCCAACCGGTTGATTCCCTTCGACAGATTTCAGCCAGAGCCGAATGCCATCGTGTGCTGCCGTCGGAACATCCAGCCCCGCCATTTCACCGCTCTTCAAGGCCATCATCTGCCAGCCGACGACGGAGGTATCACCTGGTTCGCCGGGGTTGTACCGCCAACCTCCTGTCTCTTTGTTTTGAGCTTCCACGATGTATCGCAGCGCTCGCTGAGCGGGTTCGCGGAAGTCCGGATGCTGCGTCATGCCGAAGGCTTCGCATAGTGCAATGGCTGCGATGCCCTGGCTGTACATTTCCTGGCGATCACCGGGGCCCAGCAATTCACCGTCCGGCTTTTGGTGATCGATCAGCCACTGCAATCCTGCCGCGACGACTTTTGCATATTCTCCATCGACGTGCGTGTTTCCGGCGGCCAGCAATGGCAGCAGAGCCAGCCCCGTGGCCGCTGTGTTGGACGATTCTGCTCCGTGGCCAGTACAGGCCGGATGCTTGCCAGTGCAATTCTCCTGAAACCGATTCAGGCTCCAGCTACCATCGACATTCTGATGCTGAACCAGCCACACCAGGCCGAGATTGACAGCCTTCTCAGATTCCTCCGTCCCGCCAAATAATTCGATGTACTGTTTCCGGGTATCTCCCTGACGCAGCGTAAACATCGATCTCAACCCAACGCTGTCCGCAGCAAGTGACACCGCACTTGCCTTTGCCAGCGGGCGATCAAGCTGAGTCGCCAGCTTGTGAAACGATGGTGGCGCGTTGTTACGTTCAAGACTGAGAGCCCCCACGATAATTCGTTCTTTAATTCGGCTGGCCGGCCCGGTCATCTTGTCCGGTGTCGGCGGCACAGCACCTGTTGACTCGGATCGGTCGATTGTCAGCTTCAGGCTGTCCTTAAGCGAATCAGCCTCGTCAACATCCTGAACATCGCTGGCCGCAAGCATGAGGTCATCTGTTTCGAGCTTCGCAACACCTGCCAGACGACTGTCAATGGGTGACGGTGCGGTTTCGCGCGGCGGAACCGCGGGCATTTTCGACGGATCAGCCGGACGGTTTTCGATGTTGGAAACGGGTGCATTCTGATCGACGAACGGCTGTGGTCGAAGCCGCTGACTGCGTGCACCGTCCGTAGCAAACGGCACGGGCGAGGGAACTCGCGCGTTGACCTTGGCGACTTGAATGAGTGGCGTCGGTTCGACGGAAATCTTCTGAGCCGCTTCTGCAGGCGCCGCGGGCAGTTCGACCGTTTCCGCCAGCTTCGCGACATCCGCCGCGTCAGGGATCGGCGAGATTCGCATTTCCAGCGGGTTCGATGGTAACGCCGTTGCCTGTTGTTCGGCCCCCATGCGAATGGGCGGCGGAGTCATATCTGTCGATGCCGTCGAACGTACAACCGGCGCTTGCGGATTGTCGATATCGAACCGCACTGCCTGAATCCGAAGAATCGATCGAGGCATGTCGATCTGCGTGGCAACCGGACGTTCGCCAGGCGTTGTGACGCGTTCGAGAACAGCGGAAGTCTTCACCAGTTCCGGAATATCCACAGCCGTCACAGGAGTCGGTCGCGGAAGTGCGGACATCGACGTTGACTTTGCCGCAGAACGTTGCGGCTGCGCAGACTTTGGCGAGACAAAGATCAAACGTTCAGGCGGTAACGTGCGGGCGACTTCCATCGATATCGTCGGCAGCGGACTGTCGGTACGTTCCGGAACACTAAACGTTTCCGTTTCCTGCCGCGTGACGTCGGGTTGAGGCATGTCTTCCAGGGACTTCAGATCGGCAAGTTTTTCGTAGGCCGCGCGACCGTCTTCGTGTGACTGGTGCTGATTGTCGTCGAAAAGTTGAGTCGACGCTTCTGCTTCGAACCTCTTTGACGTGATGGCCTGAATCACCTTCGGCAGATTCCAGACCGCCAGCAAAAACAACAGCAGCGTGTGGACAATGACGCTGCCCGCAAAGAATCGTGCGGCGCCGGCAGCTTGCGAGAACCTGCGTCCCATTGTCAACATCACGACTGTCATGACAGCCAGCACGGCAAGGTACGGCCAGTGCGCGGAAGCGGCGATCAGATTGGACGCGTCCCATCGGAATGCGATCCGCACGGGCGAGAACCAGGCCGCGCACGCCGCGATCGCGATTACGGCGGTGACTTTTATTATTGAGAAATTGGGTTTCAACAGACGCCCTGACAAAAACGTAGCTCAGGCAGCTCGCCTGAGTTACATGACATTCAAAATGTAGTGAAACTCGTCATGAGTTTCTGTGTCTTAGTCGCGGAGCGACGACATGTGATAGCCTCGGACTTCAGTCCGGGGTAACGATCACAACCTGCGAAAGTCGCGGAGTGACGACATGTGCAACACGTCCACATGTCGCCGCTCCGCGGCTTTCACCAATTCTCCGGTCGGGCCTCGGGTTAACACCCGATGCTATCATATGTCGTCGCTCCGCGACTATTTAAACGCTACGAACTTTTCGACAACAACTAACGTTCCTCAAGCGCTGCGATGCGGTAGTCCATCCCAACAGCATTACACAGCCCCATCACTCGCACGGCGTGCTTCAACGCAACTTCACCATCCCCGCGAATCAGTGCCGACTGGTGTGGATTGTTCTTATAAGATTCGCGAATAACGCGACCGAGCTGAACTTCGTCCATTTCGCTCTGCACGATTTTGTATGTCCCCGTGCGCATGACGTTGATGACAAGTTCCGGCGTCATCGACAGCGGTTGCGCCTGAGTGACCTCCGGCAGAACGATATCCAGTTCACGTTCTTCCTGATCGTACCGCGTGGCCACAAGGAAGAAGATCAACAGCAGAAAAACGACGTCGATGACGGGCGTCAGATTCGGCCCCTCGAAGTCGTTCGTGTCGATTGGTAGTTTCATGATGTTCGTTCTCACGTAGAACAGGCGGCTCACCTGTTTTGCTTTGACCGTGCTGAAAATGCAGACCGTTATTTACGCGTGGACTTCTTCCCGAACGTTCTCCGTCGGCTGAGCGGACGACAAAGTCTCGCCGCGTTTTTCGACTCGGGCGAAACACGGAAATGTCGACATGAGCGAGACGTCAATTTCACGGAAAAACGTCTCGATCTTTCCGTTGAACCAGGCAGCACACAGCAATGACGGAATAGCAATGGTCAGGCCGGCTGCCGTTGTGACCAGTGCCATGTAGATTCCCTGAGCCAGCATTTCTCCCTTGCCAAGTCCGGCCTGACTGGCCGTCTTGAAGGCGATGATCATGCCGACAACGGTGCCCAGCAAACCGATCAGCGGAGCCACACTGCCTGCCACGGCCAGTGGTCGCACGCGACTCCGCAACGCTCCCATTTCCCGAACGGCCGCGTCTTCCATCGCTTTCTCTACTTCCGGAAGCGGCCGACCAGCGCGCTGCACACCCGAGTTCAGAATGGTTGCCACCGGCGCGTCGTAACGTTCGCAGAGACCCTGCAGATCAAAAGGCGTTGACTGTTGGTTGCTCATCACCTGTTTCAACTCACTGACGAATGCGGCTGGAACGATGCGATCCCGCCGCGTGTTCACCAGTCGCTCAATCGCCACCGTGACGCTCATCAGTGAAAACAGCCCGAGCGCGGCCATGAACACCAGACCGGTCAGGCCGGTATCAAGGACCAGCTTCAAAATGGAATCGTCGGCCGGTGGCGATTCCACGGCAGCGTCGGCTGGTGCAGCAGCAACCGGATCAGCGACTGGTTTACCCGGTTCATCGGCTGACAGGAACGGCAGGAACATAAGGACCAGCATCAACAGCGATGATGCGGTAGCGACTTGCTTATTGCAGTATGTCATTGTCAGCCTTTGCCAATTCGATTGATTTGTTTATGCGGCTACGCCCCTTGGCCGCAGCTTTGCGAGCCGAACGCGCTAGCGTCGGGCCCCCGTTGTTACAAAAAGTGCACCAGCTCTCGGCTAGCGCCGTCGGCTCACTTCAGTCCTGCCAGCAGCTTGGCCGCGTCCTTTGCTCGAGCATGCTGCGGAAACTTTTCGACAACTGTCTGCAGCGATTCCCGAGCCTTCTCTGGCATCTTCAATTCAATGAAACAACGCCCCGCTTCGAAATGCCCGAGCGCCTGCCATTCCGGATACGGATAGCCCAAAGCCGCTTCCAGAAAGTGTTCCCACGCGACATCGTACTTCTTTTGTGCAAACGCGCATTCGCCCATCATGAACCGAGCCTTCGCCGCAGACTCGGTGTTCGTTTCTTTGGTCACTCGTTCGTACACCAGAATCGCCGGATCCAGCTGATTCTGATTTTGCAGAGCAAAGCCCAATCCGTACAACGCTTCCGGCAGCTGTTCGTACTTCGGGAACTGTTTTGACAACGCGTCGAAGTGCTGCTGGCTGAGGGGCCATTGCCTGAGTTCATTCCCGCAAGTGCCGGTTCGATACAGAGCTCGTGCGTGATACTTTTCCGGCTTCGCGGCGATCGTCTTTTGATACCACGGCAGTGATTCCTGAAACTTTTTCTGCCGAAACAGACTTTCCGCCACCAGCCAGGTTGCGTCGACCAGTAACGATCCCGCGGGATGCTGACTGACCTGCGCCTGCAGAGTTGCCGCGGCCTCGGCGAACCCGTCTTTCGCGAACTGCGAACTTCCTTTTCGGAACAAAAGCTGTTCGCGGAGCTTGTCGTCCTTCGTTTTCGCCAGGCCCTGATCACAGGCGGCAATGGATTCGGGATGTTGTTGTTCATCGGCGTGAAACCCGGCCACTCGCAGCCAGCATTCGCCAGCAAGTTCACTGTCCGGAAACTTTGATGCCAGTTGACGAAAAGCGTCAGTAGATTCTTTTGGCTGCTTGTTCTCAGAGTAGGCAAAAGCGAGTTCATACCACACCTTGTCGGCCGAAACGTAATCCGGCTTCGCCTGCAATAACTCGTTTGCAATCTGAATTGTTTGAGCGTGTTGTTTCAATCCTGCGTGGCACAGTGCGAGCGAATATCGCGCATCCAGCTTCGCGTTTTCGTCCGTCGGATTGCGTTTCAGGAACTCCGCCAGATCAGTGACGGCGGCCGTATGGTTGTTGTTCCGATACTGACTCAGCCCACGCAGATAGTACGCGTTGGTGGCGACTGGCGACTGCGGATACTTGCCCAGCAGGATGTTCAGCTGATTGATGGCGGAGTTGTAATCCGTTTTATCGAACATCGCTGACGCGGAACCGTAGGCCGCTGCCGAAGCAAACTCGCCTTGGGGAAAATTCGCGAGCACCTGCTGGAACGCGGCGACGGCCGGGTCGAACTTCTGCTGCTGAGCCTGAATTTCTCCCAGTCGATACCAGGCGCGATCTGCGAATTCGCTTTTCGGATACTTCTGGTTCAGTTGATTGAGTTCCGCAATTGCTGGATCCGGTTGCTCTGTTTCCGTCAGAGCATTCGCGAGCGACAGTAGTACTTCATCGCCACGAACCCAGTCACCCTTTGCCTGTCGTGAGGCGCGTAGAGATTTGATGGCTTCCGCCGGACGCTTCGAATTCAGATAGCTGACGCCAATCAGATACTGTGCTTCGGCTACCAGTTCCGGTTCCTTCAGCTTCGGCATCGCCGCGTTTAGGAACGCAATCGCCGGGTCGTGCTGATCGCGAGTGTAAAGACAGAACCCGATTCGCACGTGAGACCTCGGCGCGTGTGCGTGTTCCGCAAATTCAGCGATCAGACGACGATAAAACGCCTCCGCCTTCGCGAAGTCTGCACCGTCGCCAACAATTTGGCTTTCTGCCGCCGCGAACAATGCGTCAGGCAGTAACGCATGCTTCGCGAACGCAGCGTTGTTAAGGAACGCATCACTTTGTTGTCTGGCAACCGGCAGGTCGTTGATCAGCAGTGCGGTTAATGCGGCTCGATAACGCGCGTCAGCCGAAAGTTCATCCGCGGCAAATTTGTCCGCGAACTGTCCGTAGAGCGTCACGGTTTCCGGCCGCCGTTTTTCGTCCTCGTAGATGGCTTCAATACGCGTGAACTGCAGTTCGGGAACGAATTCGCTTTGCTGCCAATCCGCGATGGCTTTGTCAAGAATCCCGATCGCTGCAGCGGCCTGCTTCAGCTGAATCATGGTCCGGCCCAGCCACCACGCAGCTTCCGCCGACTCGTTCGCTTTCGTGTCGACGACCACTTTTAACGCGTTCTGTGCCTGCGGAAACTGATTCGCCAAGAACCGACACTTGCCAGCTTCCAGCAATGAGATCGGAATGTATGGGCTTTCCTTAAACCTGTTTTGCAGCGACTCAAACAGATCGGCCGCCTGAGGTAACTGATCTTGTTCGTGCTTCGACCGCGCCTGGTGAAAAAGCGCGAGGTCGGCCATCGCGAATTCCTTCACCGCCGCAGCGGTCGCAAATTCCTTTTCCGCTTCTGCGTGCTTTGCCAGTGCCGTCAAAGCCAGACCCAGTCGCAATCGACATTCCGCGACCTTGCTGTCCTGGGGGAATTTTTGCAACAGCGATTGCCAGGCCTGAACAGCCTCCGCGTGTTTCTCGATTTCCTGTTGAGTCGTCGCGAGCGCGAAGAGCGCAGTCGGCAGCAGCGGACTGTTGGCGTGTTGACTAACCAGATTCTGGTAGATGGTGATTGCGCCCGGTTTGTCGCCGGCCTGAAACACACATTCTGCCTGATAGTACAAGGCCGACGGAACATGTTCGCTTTGTCCAAACAGCGCTGGCACCTTAGCGAACTCTGCAGCCGCGGCACGAAAATCCTCCGGCTTCTTCGATGCCAGGGCACCGTTGTACAGTGCGAGTCCCAGATTGAACTGCACGGCATGGCGGTGTTCGAATTTCGCGAACTGACTCAGAACACCACGAAACGTTCCGACAGCGTCGGTTTTGCCTGATTGCAGCTGACACACGCCCAGATGATAGTGAGCATTAGCAATGCGTTCGTCCTTTGCGTACTTCGCAATGAACTGTGTCCAGCGAACGGCCGCCTGTTCGAACAGTTTCTTTTTCTGAAACCCAAGAGCCACCGCGTATTCACGCGTTGCAACGGGATCGACAACCGCTTCCTGCGCGAAGGCTGGGCGCAATGTGACTGTGAAGTGGCTGAGCACCGCACAGTACAACACAGCGATTGTTAACAGACGCCGATGATCAGACATTTCCGTCTCCCGCGCGTGGAACAGCAAGGCTGTGACGCTTTAAGGTTACTGACGAATGAACTGAGAGAGTGAATTGAGAGAATGAATTGAGAGAATGAATTGAG
>CALFOL010000917.1 GCA_937919915.1 uncultured Planctomycetaceae bacterium | reverse complement strand
TACGTTCACGGGGGAGGCGACGCGCACTGTCGATCCGGAGAACCGCTGGCTGGCTCGAATGCCTCGCCGCCGCCTGGAAGCCGAAGCGATTCGCGATTCTCTGTTGGCCGTATCGGGTCGACTCGATACGACACCCGGCGGTCCGGGCTTTCTGGAAGTCACCGTACCGCGACGTACGCTGTACCTGATGTCCGTGCGAACCGGTTCGAAAACAGCCGACTTCAATTCGTTGTTCGACGGCCCCGATGGGGGCGGAATTCTGGAGCGGCGGAGTCAGTCAATTGTCGCTCCGCAAGCGCTGTATCTGCTCAACGACCCGTTACTCGACGACGTTTCGTCGGCACTCGCGGCGCGAATCGTTCGTGAAGTTCCCTCCGGTGGCGATGAAGAACGCATCGCCCGATTATATGAACTGGCCCTCGGACGCGAACCGACGCCCTCGGAGATCGACATCGGTCGGCAACTTGTCGCCGACTCCGCCGTCGAGACGGCATGGGCTCGATATTGCCGCGTCGTCCTTTGCACGAATGAGTTCGTCTATGTCGATTAACCTGAACCGACGCGAAATGCTGAGCCGCACCGGCGCCGGTTTCGGTGCGCTCGCTTTGTCCGCGTTGCTTGCTGAGGAAACCTCGGCCGCTGAGTCCCCATTGACCGCGCGGCGACCTCATTTCGCCGCAAGAGCCAAACGTGTCATTTTCCTTTTCATGCCCGGTGGACCCTCGCAGGTTGACACATTTGATCCAAAACCGCGTCTCTCCCGGGACGATGGCCAGCCTTCGCCGAAGCTGTATCTCGGTCAGCAGCGCAAACTGCTCGCCTCGCCGTGGAATTTTCAGAAGCACGGACAGTCGGGACTGGAGGTCAGCGAACTGTTTCCGCGAACGGCGACCTGCATCGACGACATCTGCGTCATTCGTTCGATGGTCACCGACGACCCGAACCATCCCGGCGGCTGTCTGCTGATGAATACCGGCGAGCGAGTCTTCTCTCGACCCAGTATTGGTGCTTGGGTGACGTACGGACTGGGGACCGAAAATCAAAACCTGCCCGGCTTTGTGGCCATCGGCCCTGGCCCGATCATCGAAGGGGCGCGGCAATACGGTGCCAGCTTTCTGCCCGCGGCCTATCAAGGGACGTTCGTCTCGAACCTCGCACAGCCGCTGCGCAATCTCAGCAGTCTGCAAGTTCCTCGTGAACAGCAGCGACGCGAACTCGATGCTCTCGCTCGCTTGAATGCATTACACCGCGAGCCGCGAGAAGACGACGACCGACTGAGCGCCCGCATCGAATCTTTTGAACTCGCCTTTCGGATGCAGACCGAGGCTCCCGAAGCGTTCGATTTTTCGGGTGAAACTTCAGCGACCGGCCAGATGTATGGGCTCGACCAGCCGACGACGGAATTGTTCGGCCGCCAATGTCTTTTGGCCCGGCGCCTCGTCGAGCGGGGCGTGCGATTCGTGCAGCTCTATCACACAACGGGAGGCTTTCAACCCTGGGACCAACACAGCGGTCTCAAAGCCGGACACGAGAACAACGCCCTCGCCACCGATCAGCCGATCGCCGGTTTGCTGCAGGATTTGAAAGCTCGCGGTCTGCTCGACGAGACGCTGGTGATCTGGGGCGGCGAATTCGGTCGCACGCCCACTGCCGAGGGAAAGGACGGTCGCGATCATCATCCGTTCGGATTCTCGATGTGGCTGGCTGGCGGCGGCGTCCGAGGAGGCATGGCTTACGGCGCCACAGACGAATTCGGTTGGGACGCCATCGAAAACCGAGTCCACGTCCACGACCTGCACGCCACGATCCTGCACTTGCTGGGCTTAGACCACGAACGCCTGACCTACCACCACGCTGGCCGCGACTTCCGTCTGACTGACGTACATGGTATCGTTGCGAAGGACATTTTGACATAAGGAGATGATTGACTGGAAGTCGGGAGTGCTCGATAAACTACAACAAGATCCACCGCAAAGCGAGAGAATGACTATGCGGGAAAGCACCGGGAATAAACCGATTGACAAGACTAAGCTCGTTCGGGACACGAGTCCCTGCGTTTGCTAAACTCACACTGTCACTACTTGTTCGCCTTTTGAAGGGAACTCTATGTCCTTATCGCGTCCTTACCATCCCCAGATGAGTCGGCGGACGATGGTGCAAGCGGGCTCGCTGGGGCTACTGGGATTCGGCATGAATCATGTGGCTGCACTCCGCGCTGCCGACGTGGTTTCGCAATCTGAAAGTGGTGGCAAGGCGCAATCCGTCATCTTCGTGTTTCTTTCCGGCGGGTTAACGCAGCACGGCAGCTTTGACCCAAAGCCCGATGCGCCGGTGGATATTCGGGGTGAGTTCTCGCCGATCGCCACGCAGACTCCGGGGGTCTCGATTTGCGAACACTTGCCGATGCTGGCGGCTCGCAGCCAGCACTGGAGCCTGATTCGATCGCTCACGACGCCGTACAACGAACACTCGCAGGGTCATACCGCGATTCTCACCGGTCGCACG
>CALFOL010000916.1 GCA_937919915.1 uncultured Planctomycetaceae bacterium | reverse complement strand
GGCAGGTCGTGTCGGTAGGTTTTAGGAAAATGGTTAGAACGGATCCCCTGCCAGGCAGGAACATACGCGATGATTGCATTGTGATGAGTGGGGGAAATAGGGGGTGTTTGTTGTTTGGCCGGTCTCTTTAACCGTCGTGGTGTGTTTAAACGTTGATTGTTCAGGAGCAACGAGTGTTTGGTCTGGTCAAAAAAATCGTGTCGGCAGTGTTTCCGGCAACTAATCGCGCAGCGCGAATTCTGCAGGTCTTTGAGAAGCATCGGCAGGAATTGCGTGATGACTTTTTCGCTCTGGCGGCGGCCAGCGGCAAGCCCCGCGGACTGCGGTGGAAGGCCTGTGACTGGCTGGACACCTTCACAATGGTTCTGGATGCTGACACTGGCATGCATACGCTGTTTTGTGGCGTGAACCTGTCTTTCGAAGCCGTAGAGGGTGGTGACATGGAAGACGTTGATGCAGTGTCTATGGTGCGCGATGCCACAGCCGTTTTTCACCATCACAACAATCGGTGGGGAAGTGGTGGTCGAGTCCTGTTTAACATGGATCCTCAAACCGCCGCGCGAGTGATGGCGAATGGCCAGACGCTGGTCAGAAGTTCGACAGAGATATGACCGTCCAACGTGGATGTCACTCGCACGCATGCCATCACTTCTGTCCGTTGATATCACCTCGGAACACATTGAATCGCACGTATTCCCAGTGGCGATACAATTCTGACAGACGTACCAATTCTTCGTGCTTGCCATCCGCGGCAACTCTGCCATGGTGCAGCATGACAACCCTGTCGCACTTTTTCACGGTCGATAGTCGTGATGGCAGGAAGATCACTGTGCGTCCACTGCAAATGCGTTGATAGGTGTCGTCCAGCATCGTCTTGGTTTCGTCGTCAAGAGCAGCATCCGGCTCCTGAACCACCAGCAGCGCGGGCTTTCGCGCGATTGCTCGAGCCAGGCTCAGCAGAAATCGCTGTCCAACATCCAGTCGTGTCAGGGTGTCACCCAGATGAGTCTCATAGCCCTTCGGAAGCTTCCGAATGAAGCTTTCTGCGTGGACAGTCTTGCTGGCTTCGATGGCATCCTGTCGGGAGATATCAGGTTGTCCGGCCGTGATGTTCTCTAAAACTGTGGCGTTAAACACAGGTTCATCGCCCCCCACGACTACGGCTTCTGCTCGCAGGGATTCCAGCGTTACACGCCGAATGTCCTTGCCATCAATTAGCACCTGCCCGCTCGAAGGGTCAGCAAATCGTGGAATCAGATTCACCAGAGCTTCAGCTTCGTTTGGGTTCAGGGAGAGCAGGGCGATGCGTTTCCCGGCGGCAATTTTCAGGTCCAGATTCGACAGCAGATCCGGATTCGTTTCTGTTTCCACACTCACCTGATCAAACTGCAGGATTCTGGCCATTGGTTCCAGAAAACCAGCTCCGACCATCTGACTGACTGGTGGGACTCGCAGCAGATACTGGTTGATGTCGTCTGCGGCGACGGTTGCGGAAACCTCAAGCTTCGGAACGGCATGCCATCGACTCAGGCTCCAGATAATAAGCCCCAGAGTCGTCAGCAGCATCGCTCCCGTGGCGAGGCCGATCAGTTCACCCAGAATGATATGTCTTGCGACAATGACTGCGGGTACCACCATCGTCGCGATTGTGATCAGTAACGACGTCCAGTTTGCAGTGAGCTTTCTCTGCCGCAGATTGTTACAGCGTTGCTGATACTCCTGGAGGCTGCGGCTAAAGTGCTCGTGTTCCAGGTTTTCCATACCGTAGCCGGTGACGATGCGAGCTTTGTCGAGATCTTCGGTGAGGCGCTGCAGGCCCCGGTCAACTTGTTCGGAAAGCAGGTTTGTCGAAGCGGTGTGTCGTTCGGTTTCAACGCGTGCGATGAACCAGCAGACCAGAATGGGAATCACACATTCCAGTCCCACAAGCCATTGCACGGAGACCAGCAGCAGAATCAGAGTCGCGAGATCGCAGACTGTCGTCAGACGCAGCAGTCCCCATTGCGAAGCGTTTTCTTCCAGCTGGCGGGCGGTCTTCTGAAACAGGCCAGCCGCTGTCTTTTGTTTCATGCCAGTCAGATCACCCGGGTTTGATCGCAACGCCTGTCGCTGAATGTGTTCCCGAAGTTTGTTGACACCGGTGGCGACCCGCTGGCTGATCTTTCGGTCGGCCAGCGATTTCAGCAGTGCTCGGCAAACAACGGCAACGACAATCACGCTGCATAGAAACGTCAATGCCAGATCGGGGCGCTGTAATGCGGGAATCGTGGCTGAAAGTCTGTCCAGAATTCTGGCGGGCAGGTCATCTACCGGCGGGGCCGCGCTTTTTGTAGAGACTGTCAGTAGCTGGAAAATTGTGCCAACACACAGCACGATGACTGCAATCAGAACAGACGACAACACACCTAACACGGTGGCTGACAGCAGCGGACGTGTCAGAAAATGTCGGTCCGAAATAATGCGGCTGAATGTTGTATGGGTTGCGTCAGACACTCGGATACCTTCACGAAATGTGGTTATCCGGGTCATCATACACGGTCCGAAGATCAAGTGATTCGCAGGATCTTCGAAAATGACCCACGGACAACTTAACCACGGAAATCAGGCATCACAACTGGCAGCAATAAATAGACGGCGGCTTTTCCAGCGAATTTACGAGTGCCGCGGCACATTTTCGCCATCCCGCCAGGGCCATTGGACGCTTAGGTAGTACTGCATTATGCCACGTCTCGATCTTCAAACAGCATAAACGCCAGCAGGATCGTGGCGGTCGCATAAGCGATGCCATAGCACAAGCTGATTCCCAGGTACGACGGCGGCACCGAATGCCCCGTGGCAAGGGCGGCGTAGATGTTGAATGATTCCAGCGATGGCAAAACAGTGGCAATCAGTTTTGCCACGAAGGTCACAAACTCGTTTTGGATGACGGTCTTGCTCTGAGTCACCAGCATGGGAGTCAGGTTTCCCACAACGAAAATTGCAAAACACACGACGAGGTTTACAACCATCGGAAGTCGTGTTGCGATTGCGACGCTGATTGCTGCCAGAACGGCGACCTGGAAGAACGCCAGAACGACGCCCGGGACGACCTCAGAAATCGCACCAATACGCTCTGGATGCGGCCATGGGATTTCTGTACCCATCATAGACACCGACTGAAACCATGGCGTGATTTCCGCTGATGATTCACGTTGATCGTAGCCGAGTTTGTAAAAGATGAAGAACGACAGGATTAATACCAGCGGCAAAAACAGCCACAGTACCGCCTGCAGAATTCCAATGTATTTCCCCAGGATAAACTGACGGCGATTGATCGGCTTGGACAGCAATGTCATCGCTGTCTTGCCGTCGATTTCGTTTGTGATACTGGTCCCCGCCGTCCACACGGCGAGCAGCATTCCGGAAATCAGCAGCGTTGCCAGGCCGCAGTTTTTTAAAACTCGAATGTCGTCGCCGAACGTGAAGAACGGCATGAATGTGTTGATCACCAGGATTCCCGCGGAAAGCGCCAGCAGCAGAAAGAACAGCGGCTGCCGGATGGCTTCCTTTGTCGTTGCGCGGGCAATAATTCCCGCACGAGTGCCATAGGAAAATGCGATCAGAGCGAACAGCATTCCCAGGGCCACAAGCCATGACAGCGTCCAGCTGGGAGCGTTCGTGAGGACGTCTTGCTGAGCAAAGAGAGCGATCGAATTCATGAATCTACAAGCGTTTTTGAAGGACACTGATGTGAGGCAAACGCACCTCGTGCCCTATGCTTACGCCAACCGATGTCTCCGTGTTGGAATATTTCCTGCGCCGAACCAGCTCGATTTTCCCTGGTCAACTGAGAGTGGTGGTCCAGAGCGGCCACCATCGTGGGATACATGTTTAGTTTAAGTTGTTTTACTTAAACAAGTTACGTTGTTTCTTCGCGGGCGACCCACGATCAGAGCCACTCCGAACGGAAGGAATTCAAACCAGACAACCATAAAGGCAAAGAAATCCGCTCCGCCGTAATTCGTTCCCACCACGGTTTGGCTGCCGAAACTGGTCT
Organism: uncultured Planctomycetaceae bacterium; assembly: GCA_937919915.1. Taxonomy (GTDB): domain Bacteria; phylum Planctomycetota; class Planctomycetia; order Planctomycetales; family Planctomycetaceae; genus Fuerstiella. The sequence goes on along the minus strand of CALFOL010000916.1, from coordinate 1,268 downwards.
CCAGCCAAAAGCGAAGGTAATAGGCGAACACGCATCCCGATAGCAACAGCCAGCATCTTAGCCTTGTGAACGGCAGTAGTGGCATGGCCCAAATCCAGTGTCGGCAGCAGCAGCCAGTACCATGCCACGCTTAGAAACGCCAGATCGAGAAGTTGTTTGACCGAGGCTTGCCATGCCGTGGCCATCAGGTATGCCACGATCGCCAGATGCAAACCTGCCGTGGTACAGCGCGCGACCAGAAAGGCTGTTTGCAATTCGGCTAGACTCAGCGGCACCACGAGTGGTTGAATCATCCCACGTTTTGCAGCGTCAGGCACGATTGAGAACCACGCGTTCGAATCTGGTCTCAGGTTCTCATGAATGACCATGAACAGCAGGTCGTTCATTCGCCACGTTCCCAGGAATGCTGTGAGTCCGCTTCCTGTCGGTTTGTTAGATTCGAAATTCTCAGCAAGCGGAGTTGGGGGAACGACTTCGAGAGTCCCGTAATCACTCTGAACAACTTCTGCGTAGTCGTCCGGCAGTGGGGGAGACGTGCCTGGCTCCGGGGCGATCGCGTCTTTTCGCGCGGCAACGAACGCTATGTCGCTGTTTGTTTGCAGGACGTCGACGGGATCGGCAAACAACATCGGCCTCAGGCACACGGTCGCCATTATTCCAAAAACAATACCGGCGGTCGCCATCTGTCGAACGCCAACGTGTCTGATAATACTGATCGCGATGACGGGAACGATTACGATCGGATACAGCTTTGCACCTACAGCGAGACCGAGAGTTGCTGCGGCAAGCAGCAAACGCCCCATCGATTTCGATCGCAAGGCCTCAATCCACCAGACAATTGCCCATGCCGTCAGGCCGATTGCGATCGCGTCCAGGTGTCCACTGTTTGCGAACTCTTTTAGAACCAATGGAGACCACGCATAGCAGACGAGCCATCCAGGGGGCTTACGAAAATGCTTCAACAGCCGCATCATTGCCAGCATCGTGAGCACATCGAACGATACGATGAACAGCTTGGTCATCAACCGCTGAGTCCACAGTGATGTCGATTCCGGGACAACAGTGGCCGCCGCTGCAAAGACCAGCTGACTGACGGGCGGGTAGATCGTGGTCAGATGTTCGAAATGAATTCGCGACAGCACGGTCTGAGTCACGATCGAGCGGTCTCGCAGCTTTACCAGCGAACGTAGCCTGATGTCACCAGTCTCGGTGGAACTCGCCAGCACATCGCGTGGGCTGTACTGGAACGGAGTTTCGCATTCCGCGAC
>CALFOL010000915.1 GCA_937919915.1 uncultured Planctomycetaceae bacterium | reverse complement strand
CGACTAATACGGGTGATCACTCGTTCGTCGCTCAAATCCTGATTGACCGTTCTGAATTCGATACAATGCACAGTGAGCCTCGTTTCAATAGACGATTACCACGGCGTCTGCGAGAATTCCGGACGCTTCAGAGTTTGAGTCTTCCTTTGTGTGGTGCCATTTCCGGCGTAGGTCGTGTGATGATTTCTTCTCGACAGCAGCATCGAATTCGATTGTTCAGCAGTTTGTTCCTGCTGATTGCATTGATTGTTGCCAACAGCGTTCCGCTGGTAAACACAGCCTGCTATGCGCAGGACTCCATCGACTTAAAGGCTGAGAGTCCTGAGCGACGGAAGATTCTGCAGTTGCTGGAACAACTGAATACAATTGCTCGTGACGAGTTTTTGCAGGCAGTTGATGCCTTTGATGCTGCCTGGGGCATGGCGGTGCTGCGGGAAGATCCGCTGTTGAATCTGAACACAGATGTTCAACAGATCCTGAACCCAGGCCAAAGCCAGTTGTATGCCGGGGCTCGCGCAAAACTGCAACAGGTTTTCGAAACTGCTCCGGAAGAGTTTCGCAGACGGTATCGCCAGCAAATGGAAATTCCGGCCAGGGCTTCGCTGCAAAATGCGATCGACACGTCCAGCGTCAGCGACCTGACTCAAGTGATTCTCCGCTATCAGTTTACCGAGGCGGGACAACACGCGCTGGAGAATCTGATCCGACTCAAGCTTAGCCGCGGCGAACTTCTTCAAACCGCATTACAGTTCGGACGACTGTTGCGCCTTCGCGAAGATAAGTCGCCAGCGTCGCAATCGCAGCTGGCCGTGCTGTGGTGGCAGGCGGGACTGGAAGAAGAAGCGATCGATTGTCTTCGCCCCGTGGTTCAACAGGCTCCCGGCCAGCAGGTTTCCCTTTTGGGAACTGACACCGCTTTACCCCAGGTCGATTCCGAAATACCAGCGTGGCTGCAAACGACGGCACGCGGCACAGACGAAAACCGCTCAACAAATGGAAGTCGTGAATGGCTGCAGCCATTGGGGAATTATCGACGCACTCTGAATCAAAGCGTCGGATCGCCGGAACTGTCAGAGGTCTGGTCTGACACCACGTTCTCATGTATCGAACGCACCAGCTATAACCCCATGCTGTCGACGCTGGCCAGCGGTATGGAAGATGATCTGGAAGCGATGCGAGCCCGCAGTGACACGGTCATTCCTGTTGCATCCCCGCTGTTGGCAGGCGACGCGCTGATTTTCCGAACCGCCACCAATATTCGGGCAGTGGATCGTTTGACGGGAGAATGCCTGTGGGAAACGGTGCACACCGATCGCCAGATGACGGCGATTCAACAGTCATGGCAGCCCGACAGCGGTGACCTGCCGTCCATCTCCATCAACCAGCGCGATGAGCTAATCAATCACTGGCTGAGATCCAATTCCGGCGGCCAGTTGACGTGTGACGGGCGCACCGTCTTTGTTGTCGAAGAATCAACCGAAGAAACAATGCAGGTGGCCCGCGAAAGCCGTCCCCAGCCACAGCCCAAAGCCACAAACTATCTGCGTGCGTACGACCTGGAAACCGGCATGACTCGCGGACAGGCGGGTGGTCCCATTGGAACATCGATCACCGGTGGTCTGGTGAACCCACTAACGGGTATGTACTTCCTGGGTGCGCCGCTGGTGATGGGAGATCGCATTTATGCGGTCGCGGAAAGCGATCAAGGCATCTTTCTGCTGCAGCTGCGGGCAACGCCGTTGTACGCAGGAGAACTCTCGGAAGCAGACATGCAGCCAGTGTGGTCGCAATTGCTTTCAATCCCTCGGCATCCGTTAAGAGCTCACCCTCTCCGAAAATACGCGGGCATCATCCCGTCGTTTGGGCGGGGATTGTTGATCTGCAATACCTGCGACGAACAGATTATTGCGATGTCGGCGGAAGACCATGCTGTTCGCTGGATTTATCGTTATCCAAGCAATGTGACGGTTCCCGAGATGAATCCGAATATCGCAGTGATCGGCAGCGTGATGGATCTACGAGAATCCGACGCGGTCGACATGGCGGCACGGTGGACGGATTGTCTGCCAAGAATAGTCGGTGATCGCGTGTTGCTGACTCCGCGGGATTCTGATCTGTTGCTGTGTCTGCAACTGGAAACAGGAAAACAACTTTGGACGCTGCCGCGCGGCGATCACAGAACAATTGCGGCAGTCACGGCTGATCACGTGATATTGACCGGTAGCACGGCGGTGGAATGCCTGCAGATTGCGACAGGAGAAAGCGTCTGGAAAACGTCCGTCGATACGGGCAGGATTTCCGGCAACGCAGTCACCAATGGCCGGACTCTGCAGATTCCCACATCCGCTCCCGAAATCCTGACGCTGGATCTTCAGACGGGACGCCAGCTGGTTTCGCAACGTTTGTCTTCCATCCCGGGTAATCTGCTGAGCGCTGATGGTCAACTGTTTTCACAATCAGTCACCACCGTGACGTGTCTTGGCAAAGATGCATCACAACCGACATCGCCATTGGCAGTTGCCAACAGGCACTTGATCGCGGGAGACGTTGTCGCTGGTGAAGACGAACTTCGAAAAGTACTGACTGACGATTCCGAATTAGCCCGACAGGAAGCTCGGACGCTACTGGTTCGCACACTGCTGGAAGGCATCCGCCTGGACTATACAGCCAACGCGGAAGATGTTTCAGAAGTTCGCACGCTGATCGAATCCAGCTCGCCCAGCGACCAGTTGGTGACCAATTTCACACATGCGATGCTGGGCATGACGCTCGCAGACGTTGCCGTATTGCCAGTGCGTTGGGAACAGATTAACCAAAGCCAGCAGCAACTTTCCACATTGCAGGCTCTTGTGGCCGAGGGACAGTTGCAGAACCTCAACGAAGCTCCGGACGTTTTGGCAAAGCTGATTCTCCGAATGCTGGATGAGTCGTTTATCGGAAAAGCTTCGTTTGCGTCGTCGGCCAACATAGCGCAACGCAGCCATCGAGTTTCCGCAGCCACGATCCGCGGGGCAATGCGACTGCGTTCGGGCGACATCGGTCAGCAAGTGGCTGCGATTGTAAACCCCGAAATTGTAAAGCGCATTCGCGAAACGCAAATCGCTGATGATGTTCTGTGGTGGCTGGACATGTCTTTGCTGTCAGGGTTTCCCGAAGCCGTGGTTGAAGCCACCAATGCTGATGTTCCGGTGCTGCCGGAATTTGCCGTCGCCATCAGAGACACTGCACTATTGCAGCTGGCCGATTCCCCGAATGCCGAAGTCAGTGCTCGGGCTGCGCAGTTGATTTTGAATTCCGCAGAATCTGAAGAGCGTTGGACACAAGCGGCGGAACTCGCGGAACGAACGCTGGGCACCTCGTTGCCGCATGGTCGGCAGGTCGTCGATGTGTCACCGAACTTTTCGCTGAGCCGTTATGGAATTCTGTCTGACTCGGCCGCAACCCTGGACACGTTGCAGTCGGTCATTGCTCGAGCGAAGGCGAAAATGCCTGAACAACCGTGGCTGCGAACACCAGTAGTGACGGAATCGGACGCTCGAAGCGTATCGCCTCAGTTAAATAACAATACTGGAGCGGTCGAGCGGAATCTTCCCCTGTTTGGCACGCCAGGAAACTTTGGCGGTTGGGAGTTCCTGCAGACGGACGACGACTCGCAGTTGCATGCCTACGACCAGTCGGGACGCCCGCGATGGACGCTGCGGTTTGGCGATGCACTGCAAACAAGGCAACGGGAATATGAATCAAGCTGGGGGGGAGTGACGACTCGTCATGTGCTGGCGTGTGGCAACCTGCTGGCAACAAAGATCAATCATCAGCTGTCAGTCTTCGATTGCAGTCACGCCAACCTCCAGCAGTCGCCGGAACTTCTGTGGCAGATTGATATCCGCGCTGTTATCGGCGATCGAACTCCGCAGCAGATTTTTAGTCGCGGTTTCGAACGAACGACACAATTCGACATGCAGCCCAGCGGTTTGTTTCCGGTGGGGCCGTTCACAGCGCATGGGATAGCGGTTTCGGGGGGCCAGCGTTTGTCGATGCTGAACGCACTGACAGGCCGTCGCGAATGGCAGGCTCACGGATTGCCGCGTGATCTCAAAATGACGGCGACCAGCGATGCCCTGCTGTTAATTTCTGAAGCCACCGCGCAGGTTGAAATCCGGGACCTGATTGACGGTGCCGTCCGCAAAGTGACGGCACTGCCCGCATGGTGGACGGATGCGAGCGAGAATTCGGCGTCCTCGGTCCGCATGTTTCAGCCAGAACCTGGTGAAAATCTGCTTTGGCGAATCGCTGTCGTGCATGGACAGTGTCTGGTCTACCGCCGCAACACAGAAGCCTGTGCATTGGAATCTCACAGTTTGAGTACCAACCAGGCGCTATGGAGCATCCCGTTACCCGCTGACTCACTGGTGTCGAATATCGTCAACGGTCATGTGGCTGTGTTATCTGATGCAAATCGCGTACAGATTTACGATCTGAATCGAGGATCAATCACGGCAGACGTCGAAGTGCCTCCAGCGCCGCAGGGAATGTATCTGTACTTGCGTAACAGCGGTGGCCAGTGGGTGGTGGTCACAGACACATTTGATGTCGACCGTGACGTTCCGGTTGTGCTTCAGGGTAACGTGCTGGTCTCGGGATACGCGTATTCGATTCGTCAGCAGGACGGCAGTTTGACGTGGAGTGTTCCCATTAAACATGAGTGTCTGCGAATTTTGCGGACTCAATCAGGGCCCTCACCCCCGACCGCTCCGTTGCTGACGCTGGTGAGTAGTTGGTTCCCAAGCGCGAAAGACACAACGCGTGGCCCGGGCGGCAGTGCGTTGCGAGTCAAAGTCTTTGATGTCCGCACAGGCGACATCATTTACGAAGACGATGACGTAGGGCGGACGCAGAATTATCTGTGGACACGGTTAAACCCAGAGAAGAACACTGTCGAACTCAGCTTCGAAAAACGAGTTGTCACATTCGACTACGGCACACAAAAATAATCGACCGTCCCTCCGTTGCTTCGCGTACAATTACGCTCAAAAAAATCCTTAAGGAACTCACCGGAGCCAGATGATGCAAGGCGATGACTCAGCCGAACTGACGGTAGAAGAAGACTCAGGCGAATCACAGCCTGCTGAGAGTTCCAATCCCTATGCCACCTATAACATCGTTTCGGATTTGTACACTGGCGTAAATGTGCGATGGAGTGACAATAAGTTCCAGGCAATATTCATTGCTGTCTGCATCATTGTTCTGGCACTGCTAGGCTAGCAGCGTGTCCGGGAAGGGGATTATTGGCTTGGCCGTTGGGGTTGGAAAA
>CALFOL010000914.1 GCA_937919915.1 uncultured Planctomycetaceae bacterium | reverse complement strand
GCACAGGATAGCGACTCGAACTGTCGTATCGGCCAGGGACCACAACACAATCAGCTGCATGGGGAGGGCGAAGCTCTGCGCCGAAAACGCCAGAACAAACCCAATCCGCTGCTTCGCCAACTCAAGCCCCAAGAAATCACGCAAAACTCCCCGTATGCAATATCCGGGCTAGCAAATTCTGTACTCACCGATGATGATGATGCGCTTGCAGAGACTTGACGATCCGGCTGGAGACGTCCGGGATCGCGACTATGCAGATCCCCCCCCCCAACGCAGACAAAGACAACATGCGAGTGCTCGTGACTGGTTCCTCGATGTTTTTCACAGCGAGGCTGATCCAGGGCTTGAGTGCCCACGGAATCGACGTTACCGCAGCCGATCATCATTGGTGGTCCGTCGGCAAGTCCATTCCCCGAACGAAATGGTTGTGTACGCCCTCTCTCGCTCACAATCCGGCCGGCTATCTGTCGGCTCTCGTCCAGGAACTCAAGTCGCGCCCCTATGACCTGCTGCTGCCCACTTTCGAAGAGTCTTTGTTGCTGGCAGAATTCCGTGAGGAAGTGGAATCTCTGACGTCACTATTGCTGCCTCCGTTTGAGATGATGTGGCGGTTACACGATAAGACCAGTCTCTACGACTTGTGCTGTGAGCTGGAAATACCGACACCGCCCACTGTGCCTCGGCTGATTCCTGACAACCTTGAGAGCCAGTTGAGTGGGCTGCGGTTTCCCCTGGTGCTGAAACTGCCCACCAGCAACAACAGCATCGGCCGGGAATATTGCAGTTCCATGCCGGAATTTATTGAGCGTTTTCACTTGCTCCATGCGAGAGAATCGCGTCGTCGCGCCGCGCCGCCGTTTGTGCAGCAGAAGATTCCTGGCGAAACGATCTCCACACTCATGTTGTGTTTCGAAGGACGCAAACTGGGTGAAGTCATTTATCGTCCATTGCGTTGCTTCCCGGAAAACGGAGGCACGTCATCACACCGGGAATCAATCGTGCATCCGAAAATCGCTGAATTGACGGAACGACTCGCCGCAGCGACACACTGGAACGGATTTCTGGGTCTGGACTTTGTTGTTGATTGCAACGATGGCACTCCCTTTCTAATTGATGCAAATCCGCGCGCGAATCCGGGAGTTCACCTCGGCTATCTTGGTGGTGTCGACTGGACGGGACTGCTGACGAAAGCGATGCGTGGCGAACATCCGATTCCCGTGACAGCCCGCCCCGGTGTCCGCAACTGCACACCGTTGCTGGACGCGATGTGGATATTGGATGGACTCCGACTGAGAAAAAACTGGGCGAAAAATCTCTCCAAACGCATTCGCAAAGTTTTCAGGCCCGACTGGAAGCTTGACTCTGGTCATGACTTCCTGGGGCGGAGCGAATGGCTGTGTCATATGGCTCTTGGCTGGCAAGGCGCTTCTGCCATCGGCATGTCGTTGTTGACTGGCCAATCGTTGGGTCAGTGTTTCCTGCACAGTGCCAACTACGATCCATTGACAGTCTTGTCAATGCGCCAATCTCTGGCGCTGCCAGTGCGTTGCTAGAGAAGGCTCGCAGGCCGGATCAGGAATCGCCAGTTCAGATCCCGCTTAACCCGCGTCGGTGGCATCGATCGATCGATCGAGCGCAGTTTGCGCTGGCAGTAGTGGCTGGTCGGTGTCGTCAGATTGACGGCGTGACTTGTCGGCTTTGGGGGACAGTCCGGGGTGTCGTTGGTCCCTCATGTCTAACCGACATTGGTTAGTTTCGCTCAGGCTTCCAATCCCGCTTGGGTGGGGCGTCGATCGACGCAGGTTAGATGATTCGGTTGAGGCCAAAGCTCAGAGGACCGTCGCGGGGCACTTTGCGCTGCGTTTGTCGGGACTGGCTGAACGGAATCTTGAAAACATTGGCAGTACCGATGCCTCGGATCGACGCTCGCAAATGCTCGACAGAATGCCCTTCATCCGTGACAACATCGCCATCCGGAGGTAACATCACGGTTCGCAGATGCAGAAGAAAACAGAAACCACAGAACTCGGAGTAGTGCAGTATGAAGATCGTCCAATGGTGTCTCATGATCGGAGTCGGATGGCTGCTATTGGGCGATTCAATCGCCACGGCCGATGTCCGCTTGCCGGAAGTGATCAGCAACAACATGGTCCTGCAGAAGGATATTCCCCTTCCGATCTGGGGCGATGCTGCTCCTGGTGAAGCAGTCGTGGTCACGCTGGGCGAATCCGTTGCCAGAACGACAGCTGATGGATCTGGAAAATGGAAGATCATCCTCCCCGCCATGAAGACTGCTGGCGGTCCGCACGAAATGAGCGTGAAGGGAAAGAACGAGATCAAAATCACCAACATTCTGGTGGGTGAGGTCTGGGCGGGGTCGGGGCAGTCCAACATGCAGTGGAATGTCGCGCAGTCGACGAACGCTCAGGAAGAAATCGCGAAGGCCACTTTTCCAAAGATCCGGCTGTTCATCGTACCTCTGACCCATTCAGGCACACCGTCAGAGCATGTCGCAGCTCAATGGGTTGAATGCTCGCCACAAACGGTCGCCGGTTCATCTGCAGTGTTGTTCTTTTTTGGCCGGGAGATCCACGAGAGGCTCGACATGCCGGTCGGTCTCATTACGACTGCCTGGGGCGGTACGCGCATTCAGCCCTGGATTCCGCCTCAGGGCTATACGGCAATCCCCGAATTGGACGGCGAGAAAAATGAAATGCTCGGCATGCTCAATGCTTATGCTGACGGTGTCGGAAACTACGCGGGTGCCATCAGGACCTGGAACGAGGAGGTTAAAGACGCCAAACCGGGTGATGCTCTGCCAGCCGTGCCAGCCGGTCCTCCCGGCCATCCTCTGAATAGCAATTATCAGCATACAGGTCTCTACAATGGAATGATTCACCCGATTGCTCCGTTTGGGATCCGCGGCTTTCTTTGGTACCAGGGAGAATCCAACAATGGCCAGGGGATGCACTACTATCAGCTGAAACGCGGGCTGATAGAAGGCTGGAGGAGCGTCTGGAATCAGGAAGGGAATCGCGACTTTCCGTTCCTGTTCGCTCAGTTGGCTCCGTACAATTATGGCGGGGATCCAACTGCTCTGCCGGGGATCTGGGAAGCCCAGACGGCAACCCTGCGGGTTAAAAATACGGGGATGGCCGTCCTGACCGACATCACGACGCTCAATGACATCCATCCGACGAATAAGCAGGAAGTCGGTCGTCGGCTTTCGCTTTGGGCGCTGGCCAAAACCTACGACAAGGATGACTTGATCTACTCCGGTCCGCTGTATAAGTCGATGACAATTGACGGCAGTCGGGCGGTCATCAACTTCGAGCATGCTGCCGGACTGAAGTCGCGTGATGGCAAGGCTCTCTCCTGGTGGTCTATTGCGGGCGAAGATAAGCAATTCGTCACGGCAAATGCCACAATTGAAGGGGGCACGGTTGTCGTTTCCGCCGCTCAGGTGAAGAAGCCTGTTGCGGTTCGATTCGGATGGCACCAGCTGGCCGAACCGAACCTGGCCAACGAAGCGGAACTCCCTGCCTCACCGTTCCGCACAGACAGCTGGGCTGACGCCGTCAATGCAAATCCTTAACAAGGCTTGAGAACGCTTACTGATTATCTAACGTGCTTAAGTCGGCATCGGCTGACCGAAGCACGAGTTGACGATGAGTGCTGTGGGGATGGTCAACTTGGCGGCAAACCAGGCACGTTTTCGGGCTTGGCGCGGAAGTGCTGGAATCCGCTCAGTCGACACATCCTGCGAGAGAGATTCTGACGTCGTTGCTGCCTCAGGACTAACCGGCCGATGTGAGCAGAAATTGGCGATCTGGCTGACGATGACATTCCTGACGAATTGAAACGTCGCGAAGGCCG
>CALFOL010000913.1 GCA_937919915.1 uncultured Planctomycetaceae bacterium | reverse complement strand
TTTCTATTAGTCGGGCAATCCAATATGGCTGGCCGCGGCAATGTATCCGACGCTGACCGCGAAGTTCATCCACAGGTACTGATGCTGAACAAGCAGAGTAAGTGGGTACCAGCACAGGATCCAATGCATTTCGACAAGCCGAAAATTGTGGGCGTGGGACTTGGTCGAACGTTCGCGATCGACTACGCCGCACAGCATCCGGGAATCACTGTCGGGTTGATTCCCTGTGCGGTCGGCGGTTCGCCAATTTCGGCATGGGCACCAGGCGGCTTTCACCCTTCCACAAACACGCACCCATTCGATGATGCCGTGCCTCGAGCCATACTGGCTTTGCAATCAGGAACATTGAAAGGCGTTCTGTGGCATCAGGGCGAAGGTGATTCGAATGCCACGAAAGCACCTGCGTATGAGAAGAAACTACACGAGTTGATTGCCAGGTTTCGAAAGGATCTGAATGCCGCGAACGTCCCGTTTATCGCCGGACAAATGGGACAGTTTCCGGAACGACCGTGGAACGACGCCAGAAAAATGGTCGACTCCGTACATCGTCAGTTGCCCGCAAGCGTGCCGTACACGGCTTTCGTGAGTTCTGCCGGTTTGAATCACCGCGGCGACGAAGTGCACTTCGATTCCAGTTCTTACCGAGAATTCGGGCACCGCTACTTTCGTGCGTATCAGACGCTAATAAAGCAGACGGAATCAAAGGCCGCTCCTGCCGCTCCGTTACCGAAGTAACGAACACCGTGATCAGTTCTCCAGCCATTTACAACAATAAGTAAACGGCTCTCAGCTAAGCATCGCTGCCGACAGGAACGGATTCCGCAACAGTACCGGCTTCCCGCGTTGTCCATCGCAGCAGCAGCGGCAGCAGCACCAGGTCGCCGAACACGCCGCCAATCATCGACAGGCTCAGCAAAGCTCCGAAGTACACCAGCGGCACGAATCGAGACGCGGTTAGCACAAGAAAACCAGCCACCAGCGCGAAGTGCGCAAACACGACCGCCCGTCCGGCGCCTGCGTGAGCAATCTGCAGTGCCTGAGTGATGGAGTTCGTCTTCCGAGCTCGCTCGAACGCAGTGATATAGTGAATCGTGGAGTCCACGGTGAGTCCCATGGAGACACTGGTGATCATGGCAGTCCCAATGTTCACTGGCGAGCCGATCCAACCCAGAGTTCCCATCACGATGGCGACCGGAAAGATATTCGGAAACAGCGAGATCAATCCAATCCGCAGACTGCGGAAAGCAATCGTCGTACAGATCAGGATGCCCGCGCAGGCGACCAGAAAGCTCTTCAACTGGTCGTCCAGCAGGCTCAGGATTAACTCGGCCAAAAGCACAAACATCCCGGACGCTTCAGGCGGTGTTTGCTGTTGAAAGGCAGGCTCCGGAGTTTCCGAAACGCCGTCAACTTTATCTCCAGTTGCTTCACTTTGCGACAAAGCCCGTTGCTCAGCGGCCTGCTCTTTCTCAAAGAAGTCCCGTACGCACTCCCGGACCGCAACGATCTGTGCGGCTTTGTTTTCGCTGGGCTGCTGTTCATCTGAACGCAGCACAATCCGCATACGCTGCACGTCCTTGTTGTAGAAGTTGTCAATCAGTCGAGGCTGCTGTCGTCTAAGTCGCGCCAGGGTCTCGGTCGGTGTACCAAACAGCCGCTTCGGAGGAATTTCACCGATGTCGGTCAGCGACAAAATACGAATCGAATCATCGTCGGCCGTCATCTCCCGCAACGCCTCAGTGAGTCGACGAATCTTCGAAAGAAACTCGTCGTTCAACACGTAGTGTTCAGAGGTTTCTTCCGGCGTGTCAAAACTGACTTCCCAGCTTCCGGCACCACCCAGACGATTCTCAACAAATTTCAATGACTTCACGATCATTGACGACTCTTTGAAGTTCTTACTGAAATCGGTTTCGATCGTTAGTCGCAGCGCGCCGGGAATTGACGCTGCAAACAGGGCGACACAAAACAGCCCCGCGATAATCGGCCGTGTTTCGACGGCGCGGCAGGTCACGCGCAGAATACGGTCCAGCCAATGTTCCATCGGAACCTGGGCGGCGGTTCGCAGGCGAGAACCAGACGCCAGCGTCGCTGGCATGATCAAGCAGCAGCCAACGAACACAACGGCTGTTGCCAGGCACATCATGGTGGCGAAACTTCGGACTGGCGTGATCTGGCTCACCAGAAGCGACCCAAATCCGACCGCGGTTGTCACGCATGTCCAGAAAACAGGTGCGGCCATGTCCGACAGCGTCTGGCTGGCGACGTCTGCGTATCTGTTGTTCGTCTGCCCGGACGCTCCGTCATCGTCCGGCGTTTCTGTTATGTATTGCCTGCGCAACTCTCGATAGTGGACGATAACATGCATAAAAGTGGCAATACCAATCACTGTGACAAGTGAGTTCATCATCGAACTTACCATGCTCAGTTCTGCCCCCACAAGCACCAGCGTTGCCCTGGTGATGACGACGCTTCCCAGCACGAGCCCGACCGGAGCCAATACCCATCGTATTCCCTGAAACATCAGCAGCAGGGCAGCGGCCAGAATGGCCAGTGAGACCAGAAACAGCGTCTGGCCGTCCTGCTCGACAATTTCGAACATATCAAACACCTGCACCGGCTCACCAGTCACCGCGACCTCGCCGACTTCCGTGGACATGGCAGCGGCTACATCACGGATCCGCTTCAGCGTCTCTCCTCGTGGAGCCCCCGCCTTAGCTTCCGGCAGAAGTTTAAGCAGAATGCCCGTCGTGAGTCCGTCCCCGCCGACCAGACTGCCTTCGAACATTCGCACCATCGCTCGACGAGCTGGCTTATAGCGTGGTGCCTTGTTAAGCAGTTCGGGCAGATGCTGCGTTTGTTCACCGTTCACTCCGGGGATAGCATTGAGCTGTGCAGTCACATGGTCGATGCGCGCTGCCACATCGTCGGCGACGGCGGGCATAAAGTCGAATTCCAGAACGTCGTTCAGAGTTTGCGGATACGGCTGTTGTTCGTCGATGGCGAACAACCGCTTTTCCGTCCAGGCAACGACAACAAACTCATCCCCGCCGAAATCGCTCCGGCTGCGTTCGAGCATCCTGAGGTCAGGGTTGTCCGGAGCAAAAAACGCTTCAATGCGTTGATCAAATTGCAGACGTTCTGACACAGGGATCGCCACGAGAACCAGTACGATGGCAGTCAGAAGCAGAAAGTTACGAAGCGAAACAATGGTCTTCATCGTGCAGAGTTTCAGCTTACCGGAAGAAAATGACCCTGAATCGAAGCCACAAGGCACTTGCCTGGTGACGCAATGACCGCGTAGGGGGAAGTGTAGCGAATCCAGACCGGGCCGTCCTGCAACTGAAGCATTGCTTTGTTTTTACCGCCTTTTGTTGGGCGCTGGCTCTCAACGTGAACCTTTCGATCATGTGCTCTCGATTCTGGTGTATCCAAGTGCTTATGTGGCGGAAGGCACCGAGATTACTCGAACCGCCGTCGTGATGGTTAAAGGTCAGGCTCGTCTTGGGAGAGGCATGGTGGCGTGGGTTGGTGATTCTGTCGTGGTCGGAGGCACTAGAGCAGTTTACTTATTGTCGTGAACGGCACTCGCTCGCGGGAGCACGCTTTCTTCGATCGAAACGCGTGCCCCGCGGCCACAACTCAGCGTAATACGCTGTATCCGGTGGACGGATGGAAACTCCGCGAAACAACCTGGTGTTTCACGAGTTTGCTCATCAACTGGACATGCTGAATGGTCGCCTCTGTGACGGCATGCCGGTGCTGGAAACGTCAGCCGAAGTTGATCGGTGGATTTCCCTGCTGGGGCCGGAATTCGATCGACCGGCGGCTGCGTGCAGCCGAGGCCATCGCGGGGTTCTGGCAGATCCGCTTCGCTTCCGGCTGCGGGAACACAGATTACCGAAATAATGTCATTTACAACTGGGGCTACAACAGTTGCTATGGGGCTGAGCAGCAGCAGAAGGGTAACCCCAGATACGCGTTCTCCAACATCAACCTGGTGGCAAACGACTACAAGCCGGGACCGACGACTCCCGGCGAAGTGTCGTATCGCATCGCAAGTCCTTCAACGCGAAACTGGGTTGCTGACTACGGGAGTTGGTATATTGGCGAGAACTTTGTGGCAGGCAATGCTCAGGTGTCAGCCAATAACTGGAACGGTGGCGTTCAGAACGCGGATGGTGTATCGAAACCTGAGCAACCCAGGCCCGCGATGCCAATCAACCAGCAATCAGCGGATGAAGCGTATGCTTTGGTTCTGGAAAACGTCGGTGCGACTCTGCCGAAACGCGATCCGGTCGATACACGAATTGTTGAAGAAACCCGTACAGTCACAGCAACTTTCGAAGGCGCGACCTACGAACAACAGAATCGCGTGGACGATCCATCAAAAATGTGTGGCCTGATTGATTCACAGAATGACGTCGGTGGCTGGCCAGAACTGAAAAGTACTCCGGCACCCACGGACACCGACCATGACGGGATGCCCGATGATTGGGAAACGTTAAACGGGCTTGACCGGCGTACGGATTCCACGCAATAAGAACCGTTATGGTTCGTCTGATTCAGCAAGCGAACGTTGAGTGTCCCCATCCGTTAGTTCGGCAAGGAGCCAGGTTCGGGCATAGGTCCAGATCTGGTTGGCTTTCCGCGGTGAGATCTGCAGGATCTCTGCGGCTTCCGGAATCGTAAATCCAGCAAAATATCGGAGCTTGACCAGTTGAGCGGATTCTGGACTGACGGCTTCGAGACTGTCCAGCGATTCATGGACGGCCAGAATTTCGACGCACTTTTCCGGAGCAGAAATCTGAGACTCAAACAGTTCCTGACGCTGCCGATCTCCGCCGCGTTTCAATCGTGAACGTCGACGGGCGGCTTCTACCAGAATGCGCCGCATTGCTTCAGACGCGACAGCAAAGAAGTGCGATCGATCATTCCACGCCGCCTGGTCTGTTGATCCCATCAGCCGCAGGTATGCCTCGTGGACCAGACCGGTGGCCTGTAGCGTGATGTCAGAACGTTCGTTAGCGATGTTTCGGGTTGCAAGATCACGCAATTGGTCGTAGACAATTTTCAGCAACCGACCGGACGCTTCAGGATTGCCCTTCTTCAGTGCAGAAATGATTTGCGTGACGTCGTGCATGAGGCATGAGGCATGAGGCATGAGGCATGAGGCATGAGGCATCATGACTCGCGATTCAGGAGCCGGAATGCCCGGCACTAAAATCTACGACCTTCTCAGGTTGACGCTCGCTGTGGCTGTCGAACGAACGATACGGATTGCACAATCAACGGTTTCATTCGCCAGCGAAATACGCACTATAGTCCAATTGTTCAGGAATATCGTGCGTAAACTTCTTTGAAAGGGCGCTGTTGACGGCAGTACGCTTATCCGCTTATCCCGGAGGTGCAGTGAAATGAATGAACAAAGCATTTTTCTTGAATCGCTGGAGATCGAATCTGACGGTGCGCGGCGAGACTTTCTGCGGGAATCCTGTCCGGATACGGCAATGCGATCTCGCATTGAGCGGCTGTTGTTGGTTCAGCAGAAAGTCGGCGGGTTTATGGAGGAACCGGCGGCTTCCGATGCGGCCGCGGACGTGTTTGGGAGCGATCTGCCGTTCGAAGAGGTCGGCGCATCGATCGGTCCCTACAAACTGCTCGAACAGATTGGCGAAGGTGGCATGGGAGTGGTTTACATGGCCGCTCAGCAAACTCCTGTAAAACGCAAGGTTGCAATCAAAGTGATCAAGCCGGGCATGGACACGAAGCAGGTCATCGCCCGCTTCGAAGCCGAACGGCAGGCGTTGGCTCTCATGGATCACCCTAACATTGCCCGCGTCGTGGACGCCGGAGCCACGGAGTCCGGACGACCGTACTTTGTGATGGAACTGGTGCGAGGAATTCCGCTGACTGATTATTGTCAGCGCGAGGCTCTGGGACTGGAGCAGCGACTGGCATTGTTTGTGGACGTGTGCCACGCCGTACAACATGCCCATCTGCGAGGAATCATTCACCGCGATATCAAGCCATCGAATGTGATGGTCACGCTGCATGACGGAATATCGGTTGTCAAGATGATCGATTTCTGCGTTGCCAAGGCGATGAATCAGCAACTCACAGAAAAGACACTGTTTACAAACTATTCGCAGATGATCGGGACGCCGCTGTACATGAGTCCCGAACAGGCGGAAATGAGTGGTCTGGATGTCGATACGCGTTCTGACATCTATTCACTCGGCGTGTTGTTATACGAGATCCTGACCGAAACCACTCCGTTCGAACAACAGCGGCTGAAGGAAGCCGGCTACGATGAAATGCGTCGAATCATCCGTGAAGAAGAACCGCCGCGGGCCAGTACACGAGTGAGTACCCTGCAAAACCAATCACAAACGCTCAGCGACCAGCGCCGGACCAATCTCGCTCAGCTTGGCCGGGCACTGCGAAGCGAACTGGACTGGATCGTCGTCAAGGCGCTGGAGAAGAATCGTAATCGTCGGTATCAAAGTGCTCGCGAGTTTGCGGATGATGTCAAGCGTTATCAACAGGGCCAACCTGTCGAGGCGTTTCCTCCGTCGGCGTTATACCAACTGCAGAAAATCATCCGCCGCAATCGAGCGCTGGTTGCGTCGCTGACGATGGCGTTCCTGCTGATGGTCGCAGCAACAGCCGTATCGAGCGTCTTTGCTTTGCGGGCTCATCGGGCGGAAGAGGTCGCGGAATCCGCGCTGTTGCGGGCCGAAACCAAAGGGGACATTGCCGCGGCGATTAGCTCGTTCCTCAGCGACGAACTGCTCGGGCAGGCCCAGTCCTTATGTCAGCGCGGAACGGGATCTGCAGCTTCGTGAAGTGCTCGATCACGCCGCCGAGCGTATCAACGGACACTTCGATGGTCGTCCGCTGGTCGAGGCTCAGATTCCGATGACGATCGGAACGACCTATCGCCATCTTGGCGAATCGGAAAAGCCCGCCCAGCATCTGCAACATGCCATGGAACTGCGTCGCGAGGAACTTGGCGAATCGCATCGAGACTCTCTGAAGAGTGCACATGAACTCGCCATCGCCCGGTTGTATGGCACTGGCAGAAAGGCAGCCATCCCGTTGTGGGAACAGACGGTTGAGCGGCAGCGGCGGGTTCTGGGGGACGACGATCCGGACACACTGAGATCGATATGCTGGCTAGCAGCGTGTCCGGGAAGGGGATTATTGGCTTGGCCGTTGGGGTTGGAAAA
>CALFOL010000912.1 GCA_937919915.1 uncultured Planctomycetaceae bacterium | reverse complement strand
CAACAGAAACGACATGCCGTGCTCTTCCAGCGTCGAAATCGCCAGAGCCTTCAGGTCACGGCCTGGATGCGTCATCGCCGCTTCCAGCAAAGTGTGCAGCGCGGTGCCCCATTCTGTACCCTGCGGCAACACAACATCCGGCTTCTGTCCCTTCGCCACGGGAACGACAAGGTCAGTCACCGCTCGCAGGGCGTACGTTGGAGCCTTCACATTCTGCCAACGCTGCGTAATTCCGTCGATGGATTCTATGTGCCGGGTCAGATCGATCGCTGGCACAGATACAACAGCAGCCGACACCGATCCGGGGTCCGCAATCGGTGGAACAGTCAGCAGGTCCTGATCGAAGAATTCCCACGGGCTGCCGTCGTTCTTTCCTTCTCGCTGCGACACAATCAGTCGAGCTCCAGCGCGCGTGGCCGCAACGTACAGCAGACGCTGTTCTTCGGCGTCCAGAAACTGCTGCTCTCGCTGTGCGAATACGTCCCAGTTGGCAGGCATCGCCAGTTGAGACCGCGACTGCGACCATTCGGACGTTCGTGGGCCGTAGATCGGCAGATATCCCTGCGGACGGCCGCCAACACGGTCGATGTGCATTCCGATCGTGTGAACTTTTTCCTGGCTGGGATTCGCCAGAAACACAATCGGTGCTTCCAGACCTTTGCACTGATGCAGGTTCATGATGCGCACCGGCGCTTCCGTCGGAGAACGCGCTGTCATGCCGCTGTGTTGGTCTGTTCGGTCAATCAGCCGCTCAAGCGTCGCGACAAAATCTGCGGCCGTGACTGCACCGTGATTGTCCCGTAGTAATTCGATGGCCTTCATCAAACTGCCTGCTCGCATGCCACCATCGTTGGCGGCGGCAGCTTTTGCGATTAGCCCGAGGTCACCGGCAATTCGTTCTGCGACGACTCCCGCCGGAAACTGATCCAGCCACTGCGAATATGTCCGCAATCGTTCGAATGCCAGGTTCAGTAAGCTCACATCTTCCGCGTCAGCGACGATGTTTTCCGGAACCACAGACTGCCACGAAAATCGGCCGCCCGCTGTTTTGAATGCATACAGCCCCGGATCGGACACGCCAAACACGGCCGACCTCAACACCGCCACCAGCGCGACGGGGTTGTCAGGTCGAGTCACCGCCAATAACACAAAATGCAACAGTCGCAATTCCGGAACGCTGTTCAACGTCGCGCCGCCAGTCACATTGTGCACGATGTCCAACTTCTGCAGAGCATCTGCGTACGTCGACAGATACGATTTCCGCTTCGTGATAATCAGAAAGTCCGCAGGAACGGGTGTGGGCGTTAATCCCGCTGTAATCTCCGCCGGCGTGCGAGCAATCTTCCAAGCCGTGTCACCATCGATTGCCGCACGAATCGTTCGGGCGATCCGGTCTGCTTCGAAGGTCACAATTCGATTGGCGTATTTGTGAACTGCCGGAATCACCAGCTTTTGAATGCAGGGTTCGATCGCAGAATCACGACGTCCAGCCGCCAGATGACAATTGGCCGGTTGAAAATCACTGGCAGTCGACGGGAACACCCGATCAAACGCGTTATTCACGAACCGAATAATGGGTTCCACAGTGCGGAAGTTGGCAGACAACTGCACCACCTGGCCACAACTGTCTTCGATGATTTCGCGGACTTTGCTGTACGTCTGAATGTCTGCCCGACGAAACCGATAGATGCTCTGTTTCGGATCACCCACAACAAACAGCGAACCGGGAATCGGCCGACACTTCTGCCAGTCGGTTTCCGACGAATCATCCGCCGTCAGCAGCAGCATGACTTCGGCCTGAATCGGATCGGTATCCTGAAACTCGTCGACCAGCAGATGCGTGAACCGTTTTCGAAAGTACGTGCGGATCTCCGGAAGCTCGCGCAGCAGCGCCGCTGACATTTGCAGCAGATCGTGGAAGTTCAGACAGTTTGCGTCCGCCCGTTTTGTACGGTACAGATCGCGAGCCGGCTGAATCGCTCGCAGACAAGCGGCGTAGCGATATTCCATCCACGCCTGTTGAACCGGTTTGGCCACGGTTTCAATAAATTCAACCCACCGATCTCGTTCCGCCTTGCCAATTTCCTTTGTCGGCCACTGCTTCTGCACGACGTGCGTCTTTCGAAACAACGCCAGCAGATCCATAAACTGAACGATATTCTCAAAATCCACCAGCGTTGACTTCCGCAACAGCTCTTCGCAGCGGTTCATCAGTTCATCATTTCCGCGCTGTTCGGGAAAGTCGAATGTCTCAATGTGCTCCAGATATTCGCGAACGGATTGCTGAACCGCCGTCAGATCGGGCAATGGAACCTGCGGAGCCGGCCAGTCTTCCACATCCGGAAATTCCGCGAAGCTCAAAAACGCGGGCCCCAGTTCTGCAGCGTCCAGCCCGAGCTCATCCAGTTCCGATGCCAGCCGATTTGGTCGATTGGTGTGCCCGGAAATCTGAATTCCCAGTTGCTCTAATTCTGCCACAATGGCGTCGTCGCTGGCGATCAGAGTCGCGACGTACTCTCGCCAGACCTGCAGCCGCAGCTGATAATCGCGTTCCTGATCGAGCTCCGAAAAATTCGGATCCACATTGGCTTCAAACGGACGCTCACGCAGCAGGCGAGCACAAAACGAATGAATGGTGCCAATGTACGCCTGCTGAACATTTGACAGAGCTTCCTCCAGCCGACTGCGTTCTGCGCCCGTCGCATCAGCAATCGCGCGTTCCAGTTCCATCTGAAACCGCGTCCGGAGTTCCGCCGTGGCTTTTCGAGTAAACGTGACTGCGGCCAGTGTCGAAACAGAACACGCGCCCGTGCGCAGCAGGTTCACCATGCGGCCAATCAGGCACGTCGTTTTTCCGGTGCCGGCCGCTGCTTCAACCAGGAGCGTCTGATCCAGTCCGTGAAGTATGATGTCCCGCTGATCCTGATCGGGGGGCGGCGTCTTTTGAGCTGCGTTAACCATTTCGCAACTCCTGAAAACTTTTCAGCTCCACGCGAACCGGTCCCTGCAACCATTGTTTGCTGCGATACGTTAGAAAATCGACGTTGCCGCAGATTCCCAGATAATCGCAGAACCGACAGTCGTCCGAATTGTCCGTCGGCGGATATGCGCCCGCGGCATCCAGTGATGCCAACTGCTGCAACACCTGCAACCCCGGTTCCAGATTGACGGCGGACCATGATCGACGTAGTCCGTTCGCCTTCGTACCGGGAAAAAAATATTCGAACAACGCAACCCGCGCGGCAGGATTCACCCGTTCACGCAGCACGCGTTCCACCATCTTCAGGTACAGAATATTCTGCACACGGCGACCGTTTCGAAACGGATTGTCCTGAACATAGCCGTAGGCACTTCCAGTCTTGTAGTCGCAGATGGAATAAACCAGTTCCGAAATCTGATCGATGCGGTCGATCTGCCCGCGAGCTCGCAGCGTACGTCCATCCGCGAGCTGTACGGCAACCGGGGCTTCCTGATCGAGATCAGTCGCGAAATCGCCGGCAGTCATTCCCAAAGCGGCTTCGAAATACTTCGGCGTTTGCGACTGGCAATTTTGCTGTTCTTCCTGCAGAAACGTCTTCGCAATTTGCAGCAACTTCAAACAGTCACGGCGAAACGCGTTTTCGCTCGGAGCAGGAACATCCCTGCGACAGGCCGCGATCGCTTCATTCAGCAGCGTCGTCAGTCGTCCGATGTGCCGATCAAAGACGGGCAATTCTGCAGCCGCAGTCAGTTCCGACAGGAAAGTGCGAAACAATTCGTGCAGCAATGTGCCGAACTGACGAGCATCCAGCCAGCGATCGAGGTCATCGTCGGCCTCGTCCGGCGGAGACAACCCCAGTCGCCGCTGAAAGAAAAACGCCAGCGGACATCGCCCCAGTGTTTCCAGTGCACTGGCAGAATACACAGTTCCGTTTTCGGCAAACGGATCGGAATGTTCTGCCACCTGCGGCACAAATCCCGACCACGCGCCAAAGTTTTCAACACGCTGGCGAATCGCTTTGCTGCCAAGTGCCAGATGATCGAAGTGCTGGTTGACGACATCAAACTGCGACGTACGGTCGTATCCCGGTTCGCTGAGTTGCCACAGCCAGACTTCGCTGGCATTCAACGCATCCGTCGAAGTCGTGGGGGCAAACGAAACCGCTGGACCAGCCGCATGGTTGAGTGTCTCAATATGAACATCATCCTTTTCAAGATCAGCCGCTGCCTGCCCGCCATCGTCTTTCGCATTCCGAAAGACTTCCAGCAACTCTGGCGCCGGATAGTTGTCGCTGCCGTCGCGAATTCCGTGGCACGACCACGAAAACGTGAGGCTACGGTTCTGCAGCCGATTCAACGTGTTTCGAACGGCCGTTAACCGATGTTCCAGCTGAGTGGCTGTTGTGGGGAAAGATCTGGCGATCGATATGCGTTCATGATCCAGCAGAATCGGATCCTGCAACAACGCACCGGGAAAACGACGATCGTCCATGCCAACGACAAACGCATGACGCCGCCCGGACTGCCCACCGGTTCGCAAAGACGCAACATGGATGTGGCCGGGTTTCGGTCCGCTCTCCATGATCCGGGTTTGTTGAATTAAACTCTCCACCCAGGCCGGTACGTCAATCGTCACATCCAGCGTCGCCAGCCAGTGACGCCTGTCCACAATCATTCGCAGGATTGCCGCAGCAGCGACGGCATCATGTCCATCAGACGTTCGAGCACATCGTTCCACGAACGTCTGCACCGCTTTCAGCGCAGTGGCAGAATCGGAACCATTAAATTCGTCTGCCAGTTCCAGCAGTGTTGCAACCGTTCGGTTCAACGCCGTCAGGTGTTTGAGCTTCCGCTGAGCTCGATTCAGCCGCTCTTCCTGCAGCGCCGGATCTTCTGGATTCTCTTCGCCCCGAAGGCTGGCCATATGTTGCTCAACCAGCGAAATCTGTGCATTCAATTTCGGAAGGTAGTTGTCTTTGCCACTGCGGATTCCCATCGAACGCAGCAACTTCGCCAGCGATCCGGAAGGAACTCGATCACAAACAAGCAATCCGTCCGCAAACATTTCGACCAGCAGCGACTGCGGAAAATCTGTCTGCAGCCACCGCAACCAGGAACGCATCGCGCGGACGGGCGAGTCATTGTGACCGGTAACCCATCAGCAAACGTCACGGGAAAAGGCGTGCTGCCTTCATCACACAAACACGACACCTCGTGGATCAGCGGAACATAGGTCGCCGCGTCGGTGTGCAGAATTTCGACTTCGTCCAGAGGCCATTGCTCCGCCAGACACCTTCGAAATACCTCGCGAACTTCGTTCACTTCACCGATCGCTCGACGGAAATTCACCTGCGGCTGAACGTTCGCGTCCGGCGTGATGGCAGGCAACGGATTCGTAACAGAAATTCGTTGCGCGTCTGGCAGAGATTCAATCAGTCGGCGTTCGAGCCCGGACAGTTGCGATGCATCTGCCGCATGCAATTCCGCAGAAACCAGCACGATTGCATCCGCTGGCAGGTTGTTCGCTGCGACAACGTCGATGGCCATGCGCAGCACATCAGCGCGATCCGCGATCCGGTGTTTCTTCAGAAAAGCTTGCCAGGCCTGCAGCAGCATCAGCATGTCAGCTCGCTTCTGCGGATTCTCAAACTCAGCCGTCAACAGCTTCGCATCGTCGATCCCCTCCAGTAGTAGTTGCTCAACGGCCGCCGCCAGCGACTTCAATAATTCGGGCGATTTTCGCAGTTTCCGAAAGTAGCCGTGTTCGTCGAGGCTGTCCCACACGGCGTCGACAATCAACGGGCTGACCGAAGCCGTCAGCAGCGTCAACTGACGATCCAGCAGTTCGCTTCCGGCCAGAAACATAGCAAAGCGAAACGGCGTCGCGGAAGTCAGGTTGATGCAAGGCGTGCCTTGCCGCACCAGCGATTCGGCCCACGACGTGCCGGTCCGCTGCGACGGAACAATCAACCATTTCGGTGCCAACAAATGCTCAACACAGATGTCCGAGATTTTCTTCACATCACTGCTCTCTAAGGCCGGAAACCCAGTCGTCCCGAGTAGATTAGCAGTTTTGTATGTGAAATCGAGGCGAGCGGTCGGGGGATGCCTTCGGCAGTCTGGCATGCGTTGGTCATAATGTATCTGTCGCTCTTTCGTGTGGCCTTTTCCGTCGCCTGTTTTGCATAA
>CALFOL010000911.1 GCA_937919915.1 uncultured Planctomycetaceae bacterium | reverse complement strand
AAAAGTTCGTGACGAAGGCGTCGCAGTATCCGTCGCTGTCCACGTCCCCGATCGCGATCCCCATACATCCTTCCGCTTTGCCTTGTCCATTTACGGCAATTCCCGCATCAAATGCACGTTCCGTGATCAACCCGTCCGCGCCGCTGCCAACGCTCAACAACATGTTTGGCGTTGTGTCGTTTGTGACCAGCAGCGACAGCTTTCCGTCATTGCCAGTAGACCATGCGGCGACCCCCAGGCTCTTTCCGGGGGCGAATTCTGTGAGTTTCATAGATGCGTCACGAAACCCGCCATGAAGATCGTTTAGCAGAAGGATGTCGCTGACGCCGTCGAAGTGGCTCGGAATACAAGCCTCCGGCACCCCGTCGGTTTCACAGATTCGGTCAAATACTCCTTCGCCCTGAAGATAATTGGCTGCGTAGAGATCCGCAGCTCCATCAGAATTCAGATCGGCGATCAATGCGCTGGTCGTCCACTGGCCGTCACTTTTACCCTGATTGATGACATCGCTGCGGTTCTCGAATGTCCCATCACCGTTATTCATCCATAGGTCATTCTGCCCGATATTGGCGACGAAGATGTCCGGAAATCCGTCTCCATCGATATCGCCCACAGCGACTCCCTGACCGAATCCCAATCCGCTGATTCCCGCAGTGGCAGCCGCTTCGACGAACGTGAGGCCGCGGACATTTCTAAACAATGAATCGCTGGTTTCCATATTGTTCTCGTTGTTCCTTCTGGTCTGCCAAAGGTGCCCCTGCGAACAGAACAGATCCGGGAAGTCGTCCAGGTCGAAATCAACAGCCGCCATTCCACCACCAGTGAACTCGAACATTCGGTGCGATGTTGGGCCGACAACACCGTTGTTATAGGTGAAGTGAAGGCCTGCCAGGTCAGCGTCGTTTCGAAAGGAAAAGTTCGCCCCCGGCGAGTCTGAATTTGCCGGGACCGAATCTCGAGTACCCGGCTCTTTCGTCGCTGCAGGTAAACGGAAAGTCTCCGAAGAATAATTCAGTGCGATGTTGCCTGATTCTGTGGCAAGCTCAAGAGGCAGATTCCGGGTCGCTATCGCAAGGTCAGCATAGAGTCTTTGTAACTCAGAATTGTTCGGCAGCTCCACCAAAGCGATTTGTGTCCAACCGTAAGCTTCCCAAAGGCGACCGAGTTTCTGAAACTGCCGGATCATTGGCACTATCACCTGCGAATCCTGCGGGCCTGTCGCAAATAACCAGTCCTGTTGTGTTTCGAGTTCCTGAATTTGTCTCAGGCGTTCGGTGAAAACTCCAGCCGCTGCCTCGTCTCCAGCCTTCCGCAGCAGCCGCGAGATTCGGTGGTACACGTCTTTCAGTGTCGGGCCACCTCGGGCGGCCCGCAGAAAACACTCCAGTGCCGTTTGCAAATCTCCTTGGTGTTCAGCCAGATATCCACGGATTCTCCATGTCTCCGCAAACGTTGAACACTCGTCCGGCAACTTCGAATTCCACGTTTCGAGTTCTTCGAATCTGTCGGCTTCCAGCAGGTAATGTCCGAATGCAACCCAGGCGGGAGTGAATCCTGCATCGATCGTGACCGCCTGTTCGCACAGCGAAATTGCGTGATCCAGATTTCCCGCCTGCTCAGCATGCAGGGCCAGACCCAGCAGTGCCCCACAGTCTTCTGGAAAATTGTTTGCGCAATTCTGAAGGAGTTCAGGATCATTGATGGCCCCTGATGCTCGGGTGGCGATCGTCAACAGATCCGAACTCCAGCCAGCTCGCACCAATCTGAGCAGTGACGGAATGGTTTCCTGTCTGCGCCCGCAGGCAGCGAGAATTCGGACCAGTCCATCCAGAGCCTGCACATTTTCCGGGTCGATTTGCAGCGCAGCGTGATAGGCGTTTACAGCTCGGGTGATTTCGAATGTTTGTCGGTGGGCCAACTCAGCTTCAAGTAACGAAGCTTTGAGAGCGAGCTTACGGTCTTTGGTCCTGAGAAGACTGAGATGCGTCAACGCTTCACCAACGTGTCCTACACGCGCCGCGCTTTCGGCAGCGATCATGCGGATGCCATGCAGCTCGGGGTGGACTTCCAGAATTGTGTTCGCAGCCTGCTCAGCGTCGCCGTAATCGCCCCGAAGAAAGAGGCGAGTTACGTGACTGCGACTGGTTTGAACATCCGGACGGAGAAGCAACCAGGCGATTGTCGCCACGGTCGCGACAGCGGCGACTGCCAGAATCCTCGGAAGTGTTGCATAAGGAGGCAAAGTAGCAGTCCCGAGCCTGAACGGGTTTGGGATTGTTGAGTCAAGAGAGAGTCGTCGCGACCTGTGAGGATCAGGTCGCTTTTCCAACTGGCTGCCTGCCCGCGTCGATGAAGGGAAGGCAACAAATTGTTTCCGCTCTCTTCACCCAGTGTGGCTCAGTATTTCACAATCGGCAAATACCAGCACGAAGCACAAGCGGGTGAATAAACAGATGCCTTACGAATTCACTCGCTTGCGCTTCGGACTGGTAGTGCGACTCGACTTAAATTTCGGATAGGGTGTAGCGAGAGTCGTGAAGACTTTTGGCCGATTTACCCAGCGGGCCGAAGCTCTTGACGAGGTTCGCTACCCGAAGCTGGAGGTGCGTTGAACTGCTATGGGTCGAGATCGAAATTGAATTCGTTGGTCCCCGAGGTTTTGACTTCTGCCTGCAAGCCGCCGTCGCTCTTGCTGTATTTTGGGTTGAGCATCGATTCCCCGCCGCCGCCGGCTCCCTTTTTGGCATCATGGCTCGGTGCACCGCTGCCAGCCTGTTTCGCATCGTGCGACGATGCGGCTGGTCCGGGTGCCGCAATCGTCTTAGTGATCAGGACATTGAATTTTCCCGCAGCAGCTCCGTCCTGCCAGTCATAAGTTGTCAGTTTGTACACTCCCGCATCGTCTGTCTTTCCGATAGCGACCGGCTGACCGTCCAGTGGCGCAAAGGAAATCGTCGCTCCGGAAATCGGAGCACCTCCAGATAAAGTGACCTTCCCGGAAGCCGCATAGACGGGCTTTCTACCTTCCGTACCGTCCGAACAGCCACACAGGCAAGTGGCGGCAGCAATCAACAGAATACCAGTGCGCATTGGATAAAAATTCCTTAAAGCGAATGTGATTAGCCCAGCCGCGGTCAGCTTTTTTGGAGACAGGCCGCGACAGGTGTATTAAACCTGGTTTAGTTCGAAATGTGGAGTATTCTTTTCGAATAAGCAGCGGTCTCCCATCCCGCGACACGCCCATTCTGAAGCTGAATTTGGTTCAGTTTAACGAGGCAGTGACGGAGGCCGTGCGAGTTCTCACTCCGAAAAGTAAAATTGACGCAACCTGAAGATTGGGAAGAGATCTTGTCACAGGTGTGGTGAAAGTGGATAAGAAAAAAGCGAGACGTACACAGAGTGCACATCTCGCTGATTTCGATCAATTCACGAACAAGCAGACATCCATGTTTAGAACTCGCCGATCGTCTCACCACCAGCGACTGAGCCCAATGCGCCCCAAATGCCGTATGTCGACGGACCACCGCCAATTCCAGGAGCATCTCTTGGTGGCTGAGTGGTGTCGCCCGTGTCAATGTTGTCACTGATGAACCTGGCTGAACCGTCGCCCATCAGCACGGTTACGCCACCAGTGTGCAAACTGCTCGGCTCATAGATGCCGTCTTCAGCATCCCAGCCACCTTGAGTAAACGCGCCTTTATTAGGCCCCAGAACCGTTGTGCAGCCGGTGAACGTAGGTCCCCCGTCATAGGCTCGAGTACCACCCCAACGACCAACGCCGCCAGTAAACTTTTTGTTAGCGTCGATAAAGCCTAACGCCAGTGATGGGTTCGTATTCCGGAACCCCGATCCACAACCAGTCGCAGTTCCACCGTCTCTTACGAAAGAGGAATTCGGTTTGGCCTTTATACGTTCTGACATAGCAATCGAATTGCTCAAGCCATCAGTCACGTCACGGATGCGGCGACACACCCCGTTGGTAGTGTCAGCGGCGTTGTCTCCCAGTGCCATAAACATACCCCGCATACCACGCCCGCCATTGCCCGACCAGCCGTTGTGGTCCCAGGCAGAGTCGCCGCGGCAGAACATGTAGTTCGTCTTTGTCAATGGCCCACCCTCTGTAGTGTCTGGGTCTGAAGGGCACAGAAGGTTAGGACGTTTGCCCGTGAACGGAGCGTAGCCACCATCCCACGGGCGAGGCGGAGCATTCGTTGCTGCCTGATCTCCTGTGATGATGTTGTAGAGGCCTGCCTGTTCAACATACGGCATCAGAGAAATATGGCCACTCATTCGCTGAAACTGAGGAGCACCAGGACCGTCATGCATCTGTCCCGGCGGGAACGCGCCATATACATCGTGATAGTTGTGAAGCGCCAGGCCAAGCTGCTTCATGTTGTTGCGGCACTGTGTTCGGCGAGCCGCTTCTCGCGCTTGTTGTACTGCTGGCAACAGCAGGGCGATTAGGATCGCAATGATTGCGATCACCACGAGAAGTTCGATCAGGGTAAACGCAAGGCGTTTCCGTAACTTCGTCTTCATAAAACGTTTCCTTAGTAAAGTGAAAGAGGTGGAGTAAGACGTCTTTACGCGTCAATAAAGATATAACATCAAAAAATTCATCATTTTCCCACCTCAAAATCGAATTTTCGTGCCTGTGACAGATTTAACCACTGAAAAGTGGACGATTGTCACACCTTAAGTGCTTGTCAAAATCTGTGAATTCAATGCGGCATTTGCGTAAGGTAAATGTCAAAGTCGACGTACGGCGATTTCCGGTGGCCCATCTTGAACTGGGTCGACACGAAGGCTTTCATGAATTCGCCGGAAGGCGAGATCGAGGGGGCAACAACCACTTCGAAACTACGCTGTGTTCGGCGCAGGTGGCGGCAGTCATGTGACTTCGTCGCCTGCAGGCAGTGGATAAAAACGATCCGGAAAATGAACGACGGAATGTTACTTCCTGTTTAAATCATTCCCCGGCACCGTTTGGTGTCGTTGTTTCCCAACGACACTCACCGAAAGTGTCTCCGCAGTTTCGTTTTTCCATGCTGTTGCAACAGGCAGTCCTTCTACGAATTCCAATGTCGAGTCGGCTGGAGGGGATTCGATCCGCGACTGATTCCCTGATGGCCAGGACACCACGATTCTGTCAATCTGATTGGCATCACCGAGTCCGAACTGCAATATTCGCTCATTGCTGGCATGATACCCATCGCCGGCGAACAGTTGCTTCTTCCAGGTGTTTCCCGCAGCTTCTACCTGTACGAATGAGCAAATCGCGTCTCGCGCTGAATTCGTTGCGTGGAGTCGAATGTTGACAAAGTGTCCGTGGCTAGTCGTGGCATTCGTGACCAGTGCCACTGGAACTCCATTCGGAACAACCAGGAAATCCATGAGTCCGTCCCTGTTCCAGTCCAGTTTAAGCAGCGCTCGTCCGAAGTATTTTTTTGCAAAAAAAGGACCTGTTTGCTCCGGTGATAGTTCCTGGAACTTCACTCCGTCAATCTTCTGAAAAAACTGACTTCGCATCTCTGCTTCCTGGCCATCTGCTGTGTAACCGTCGACGTGGCCATTGGTGAGCACCAGATCCATGTCACCATCGAGGTCCGCATCGAAAAACTGAGTCCCCCAGCCCACATACGGCCAACTCGGTGCTCGCAGGCCTGCGGATACCGTGGCATCCACGAAGAACCCATTTCCTGTCTGCAGGTAAAGACAGTTGGATTCATCCTGAAAATTGGTGACAAAGAAATCGATCAGGCCGTCGTTGTTCACGTCATCCGCAGCGATGCCCATTGCGGCGGTGACGAGACCGTCCTGATTGTATGCCAGACCACTCCGCAGCCCCGAGTCCAGCAGCTCATTAGAGTCCGACAGGGTGAGCAGGAAATTCGGCGTCTGATCATTCGCGACAAAAATAGACGGCCGTAAAGGATCACCAAGGCTGGATACAACAACACCGAGTCCTTTGGCGTCGTCTATTGGTGTCGACGCCGCGATTGAGGAGAAATGACCATCGCCATAATTCAGGTGCAGCTGATCGACGACGCCATCAAAGTTGATCGGCGAGCAGGCGCGACCGTCGCATATCCGATGATAGACGTCATTTCCCGTAACGTAGTTGGCATCAAAAACGTCAGCAAATCCGTTTCCGTCGATATC
>CALFOL010000910.1 GCA_937919915.1 uncultured Planctomycetaceae bacterium | reverse complement strand
GCAGTTGGTCGGTGGTGCAGTTGGTCGGGCACGTTACTCAGCAGTCTGCAATGGGTGCAAAGATGGGTTGGGTGGCCGCGGGATTCCTTAGTTTGCTGGCTGGGCTGTGTTTACGTGGAACGCAGGTTCTGGAGTATCGGTCCGCTGGAATTACTGTCTCTCAGCCAGTTATTTCCATCAAGGCTTCGCAGGGCACTGACGTGATCATGGTTTTCGTCCCACTTGTGAACAATTCCTCAACGAGGGATCGTCTGGTTGGGATGAAGTCAAGCTGCCACTGCGTAACGACAGCCGATCTGCCTCACGAGATTTTGCCGCGAGAATCATGGAGTTTGCCCCTGAAGATTAATGCTTCCGAGTACACCGCTGGCGACAGCTATCTGTTTGAGTTGACGTTGTTTCTGGAATCCGGCTCGGCCGTTCCGGTACAAATCAATTTTGCGATGACTGACCAGCAGTCATCGGATTCGTCCAGAATTTGAGAAAGGTGAAAAGTGATGGAAGTTGTGTTTCGCTCGATTTCGAATGTGTTGTTGTGCTTGTTTTTATGTGTCTTCGGCGCTGCTTGTGGCCCGGGAGGCGGATATGGCGGAGGCGGCGCGACGTGTGAAGGTAGCACGCCGCCAGGCTGCAACCCGAATTGCCCGACTGCAAAACAGTGTGAGGCGACGGCCGTGTGTAACTGCATACCGATCTAAGCGTAGAGGCATCTTGAAGCCGTTGTTCGTACTCATGTACAGCTCTTTCACACTAGAAAAGCGAATGAAATTCGGCGTCAGCACGTGCTCCGGGACTCGTATGCATGATTTGCTTGTGGAGGCGTACTTAGAAAATAAGAGAGTTTGCCGTAAACTACGGCGCGTCCCCTTTGCTGCGAATTGCCTATGCCCATGTCTTCGTCACAGATCTTTCGGTGTGCTGGATTAATCGTCGTCGCACTGACACTCTGCGTGCCGCCAGTGCAGGGTAGCGATGATCTGGTCAACCTTGTGTACTCTGATGCATCGCGTGCCTGGGCCGGGCAATTGAACAGCCTTCTATCTGAACCCGGGGAAATGCATGCGACTGTTCATGAAGATGGTGTTGATCGCCGGGTTGTATGGTTGAATTACGAGAATCCGCCACGACGATTAATCCGCAGTGAGTCAGCTCGTTTCCTCCATGTCCACGCCGTCAATCACAACCACGCGTTTGAAATTTCGGCGCGACAGAACGACGCCGGTGCCTTTTGGCTAAATGAACTAAATGAGTCGGCATCGCTGGCTGCCCCGGCAGAATCTTATGAGCTGTTTCTTCCGGAGGCCACCTTTATGGGCTATCCATTGGTCTCCCTTGTTCGGCGTGATTTGGTAACAATCGACAGTGTGGAGCCAGTTGTTGACAAACCGTCCCAACTGTTGATCAAAGGCCGCATGCTGAAGACGGAGCGGCTTGCGGAGCCGCCATTCGCTTTCTTTGCGAGTCATTTTTTGCAGGGAACCGATCTTGAAGTTTGCGTCGCACCTGGCAATGGCTGGAAACTCATAAACGCAACGGTGAGATATCCCCACGGAACGATTTGGTATCAGGAAAACAGTGTTGATACGACTGGCCAAGTGGTCACCGAGGTCGTCGCAAAGAACGCCGGGACGACAACACGATCGTATACGCGCACTCTGGTAACAAATTCGTTGAGACCTTTCGACGATTCGATCTTTTACCTTCCCCATTACGGCTTGAGCGAATCAACGGCCGGTTTCTTGATGGGGTCACGCCGGTATATCCTCGTGTTTTGTGCTTTGTTTTTCGGGGCAGTCTTCTTTCGCGTTCTGGCATACGTTGTCAAACGTCGAAGGATAAAGAATTCGGAGGCTGCCAGGTGACCGCGCTTCCCTCAGCACCAAATGATTCTGCAAATAGTCCACTTCGCCAGTGGTGGCTAATGCTGCTTGTCGTTGCTGTCGGAATCGGATTACGTTGCATGCAGGCGTTTGAGGATCGGGCATTATGGCTCGACGAGGCCATGCTGGCTTTGAATGTGCGTCGGTTGTCCCTTACGGAGTTGTGTGGGCCGCTGCAGTACGATCAGGCGGCCCCCGTCGGGTTTCTCTGGCTGCAAAAGCTCGCATCGTATGTCGTATCGGATGCGGAAATTTCCGCAAGGATCGTGCCCTGGGCAGCTGGGTGCCTGGGGTTAATCTTGTTTGCGAAACTGATCTTCAACACAACTGGCCCGGTGGCGTTGCTGGCGGTAACAGCGATGGCATTTTCGCCCACACTGATCTGCTACAGCGGAGAGGCAAAACAGTATTCACTGGACGTGTTATGCACAGTTTGGGCACTTAGCGCGGGTCTCCGCTGGATGCAGTTTCCGACTCGCACCAGCGCTGTTCGAGCAGCTATTCTTTGTGCAGTCGCGCCGTGGCTGTCACATGCAGGCGTGTTTTTTTTGCCGGGTGTTCTGCTCCTCGCTGTTGTCTTCCGCAGGCACACAGGTTGGCCTTTGAGTGTCGGCTGTGCTCTGGCAGTCGTCTTGTCGGTCCTGACGTTGTATTGGGTGAACATTCGCGGAGTGCACGGCAACACGGCGCTCAACAACTTCTGGCATTCCGATTACGTGCCGTGGAAAGCGATCAAAGGAGGGCCGACCGAGTTTGAGGCTGTGGCGGTTTGGGTGCTTCGGAAATGGTGGGAACTGGTAGTGCGGGCACCCGGCCTGGCACCAGCCGTTCCCCCCGCAACAATCGCCTGGTTTGGAGTGGCGAGCGTCACAATTATTGTCAGCTGGCTGCTGTGGTGCAGCGTGTCGGCACCGCGCAGGTCGGGCTCACTACTCCCCATCTATATGGTCCTGCCGGTCATTGCCTGCCTGGCAGGGGCTGCTGTTGAGATCTATCCGTTCGGGAATCGGTTGCTGTTGTTTTCGGCACCACTGGTGTTCTTTCTGTTGGGACAGGCGCCTCTCACGGAAACCTGGGGCCGTCTGCGGCGCTATCAGCTGGATGTGTTACTCATAGCAATGCTACTAACATGGCCGGTGGGCGCCGCCTGCATGACTGTGGCGGAATGGAAAAGCGTTTCGAATATGTTTGCTCCTCACACTGAAGAGGATATCCGACCGTTTGTTTCGCGGATGAAAGAAGTGAGCCAGACTCAGGCAGGCTGTTACGTTTTCCATGCAGCACGTCCAGCTTACGAGTTTTACAGTGGTGATCGCACGGCTGGAGTTGTTTTCGGCACCCCAGGTGATTCGGATCATCACGAAGCGGAAGTCCGAAGTTGTCTCGCGCAGAATCCACGATGCTGTTTCCTATACGCCCATACAGCGCCTTGGGGAGTGCTTGAACCTTGTAAGGCCTACGAATATTTGGCGACACAGCAAACCTCGGAAGTCACACGGTCCCGGGACGACGTGCGCTTCTTTACTGTTGAAAAACAAATTCAGGATATCGTCGGGGCACCACCAACAATGGAGACTGCCGCGCAAGGAGTGCCGTCGGCCAGTGAAGAAGACGTCTCGCACCAGCAACAACAGGCGGAGGAACTTTGACGATGTTGATTTCCATAGTCATCCCCGCGTGGAATGAAGAAACTCGACTGATCCCGTCCTGAACGGCATTCGGTCATACGGCGACGCAATGTTCGGCTGTGGCGAATATGAGGTCCTCGTTGTGGACGACGGCAGTCGTGACCGGACGGTCGCCGTCGTCAACGCCCTTGCTGCTGACTGGCTGGAACTGCATCTGATTAGCCTGCCCGAAAATCGCGGCAAGGGAGCTGCGTTGAGGACTGGTTGCGTTAATGCTCGGGGTGAATTGATCCTGATGTATGACGCTGATGGAGCGACGCCCATTGAGCAGGAAGCGGTACTGCGATCGGAGTTGACCGAGCGATCTGATATCCACCTGGCCATGGGAATTCGCTATCGGAATGACTCCGATGTCACAATGGGAGTCATTCGCAGAAGTCTGGGTTGCCTGTTTGCGGATTGTGCGTCGCTGGTGGTCGGCCGCCGGTGTGCAGATACTCAGTGCGGCTTCAAGATGATACGACGCCAGACCGTTTTGCCAATTGTACGACAGTGTCGGGAAAACGGGTACACGTTCGATGTCGAACTTCTCGCCGCGACTCACCGACTGGGTTTTGGTGTGTGTGAATGCAGTATTTCGTGGACGGCGATGACTGGAAGCAAGGTCTCAGTGTGGCGAGACGGAGCAACCATGTTGTGGCGACTTGCGGTCATTCGTCTGCGTCAAATGAGTGGGGTATTCGAGCAGTCTGCGACAGGACCGGAACAGATTTTCGTGCCGCCGTCTGTAAATGGCGGTCAGTTCCTTCGATCGGCCGATCTGGAACGGGCTCGCCATGACTAAGCGCACGTCGTTGTTGATCCTGGCTGTGGTGCTGATATTTGCAGGACTGGTCCGATTCTGGCATTTGAATGCTCGGAGCGTTTGGTTTGATGAGGCGTTTTCGCTGGAACTGGCCACAAACTGCAGCTTGACCGAATTGCTGGACCGCACGGGTCGAGACGTGCATCCGCCGGGATACTATCTGTTACTGAAAGTCTGGATGTGCTTTGCTCCACGTACGGAAGTGGGAATCCGATCGCTCTCCGCAACGCTGGGAGTCCTCGGGGTTGCGCTGTTGTACCTGGTGACGCGGTGCGTCACTCGTAGCAGCCGAATCGTACCGATTCAAAACCATTCGCAGCTGGTTTCGTTGTCCGCTGCACTGCTCCTGGCAACGAATGCTCAGCATGTTTACTGGTCGCGCGAAGCGAGGATGTACACGCTGGGCGTTGTGCTGTCATTGTCGTCCACATGGCTGATGTTGCGGTGGCTAAGGGATTCGTCATGGCGTTGGGGCTTTGGGGTTGCCGTGACAACGACTGCATTGATGCTGACCCACAACTATGGATTGTTCACGGCTGCCTGTCAGGCCGCGTGTGTGGTGTGGTATCTAGCCTTCTACCGGCGGGGAGTCTCTCCCGGGGTCAGGCTTCGAACCGTTTTTACTGCCCTGATTCCATTCATCGTTGCTGTCTGGCTGTATCTTCCGTGGTATACAGTTCTGCAGCAGCAGCGGGCTCGTGTGCAGCAGGAGTTCTGGATAAGGGCTTTCAGCTGGAAAACGATCCCGACTGTTTTCTATCAGCACGTATTTCCATTGAACGATATTGGTCCGGTGATTGATTGGTTGGCGTTGGTTGCTGCGGCGGTCGTTTTGTTTTGTGCAGGTGCCGTGACGTTGTGGTTTCTGGTTCGGGCAGATTGGATTCGTGATATGTGGGCGATTCCGACGGTCATGGGTTTGGGGCCGATTTGCATTGCCGTGCTCGTTTCCATTGCGTCGGTCTCGGTTATCGAAACTCGGCATCTGTCGTACGGTTTTCCGTTCCTCGTGATGTTGTTCTCCGCAGCAACATTCTGGCTGCTGCCTCGGGAGTGGGCCATTTACACAATTGTCTTCGCGGCTGGTTGGAGCCTGTTTGGCGAAGTTCAGCATCGGGCGTCTTTGCAGACTGACGAACGAGGAGGAGTCCGAGCCGCGGTACAGGCACTTCGGCCGAAGATTTCGGAGTCCGAAATAGTTGTTGTACAGCATCCTGCGATTTATCACGCGGTCTGTTTTTATCTGCCGAATCGCGACCGTATCAAGCTATATCTGCCTGCCGGACTTCCACGACATTTTTACGGACGCCCTCTCATTCGCCGAGATGATTTGATTTCAGGACCGGAACTGGATCAACTGAATCAGCCTCGGCTAATGGCCGTGGACACCGGTGGATTCGGAGGCGACCAGGGATTTCCTTTGCCCGAACGGTGGAAACGCCGCGATGAACAAAATGACTGGTTTCAGGATGTTGCATGGTATCAGGGAAGCATCGGCGTGACCAATTATGCCTCACAGACCGCAGCTGTTCCCGCTTCTGGTGTTGAGTCAGGAACTGGCGACGTCAACGACATGGTTCGCTCGTCAAATGAGTTTGGTTATAACTTCACACAATACCGCTATGATCGTGAATGGTTTTCACTGCCGAATGGTGTGGCCGAATCCGCGCAGATCCGGCCGACCACTGCAGGTTTGGCATTTCGTCCATCGTTTAGGTCAAACCGAGACAATCACTATCTGTCTTTGCGGCAGAATTTTGCAGGCGACTTCGATATCGCTATGGACTG
>CALFOL010000909.1 GCA_937919915.1 uncultured Planctomycetaceae bacterium | reverse complement strand
TCCTGAACCCCGACCATGTATAATAGTGCGACTGAGTCTCAGTATCAATTAAGCGACTCGGCTGAACTAACGTTCTCTGTGCCACTGACTTTGCCTGTGTTTCTGCTTCAAAGAACAGATCACCTCACGACGGGAAGAGCACGAAGTGAATGACGTCTCTGCAATACTATAGCGCAACTTCAAAGTCACACAGCATCCGACTAACAAGACACCGCACGCAGGCATGTGATACGCTTGGCTCCCGCAAACTCCCTCCACAAGACTGCAAACATGAACATCAAACGTATTCCCTTGGCCGCCATGCTTCTTTCCTTCTGCCTGGGGACGCAAGTCGCGCCCGCCGAAGATCTCGCCCCGGCCAGCGATATCTTCGCCAAAGACAATCTGGTCGCGTGGTGCATCGTTCCCTTCGACGTCAAACAACGCAGCCCGGCTGAGCGCGCGGAGATGCTGGTGCGACTGGGAATCAAACATGTGGCCTACGATTGGCGTGAGAATCATGTTCCGGAGTTTGAGCAGGAGATCCTGGAATACAAAAAACACGACTTAAACTACTTCGCGTTCTGGAGCTGGCACGACGCGATGCAGCCATTGATCGAGAAGCACGGAATTCATCCGCAAATCTGGACCATTGGCCCGAGCCCGGCCGGTGACGATCAGGACGCGCGCGTGGCTGCTGCCGCTGCCGCACTTCTGCCACTGGTTACAAAAACGAAATCACTTGGCTGCAAACTGGGGCTGTACAATCACGGCGGCTGGAGCGGTGAGCCTGCAAACCTAACGGCCGTGTGTGAGTCCCTGAAGACCCAGCATCAAGCGAATCACGTTGGTATCGTGTACAATCTGCATCACGGACACGACCACATGCAGGGCTTTGCGGCCAACCTGGCGATGATGAAACCGCATCTGCTGTGCCTGAACGTCAACGGTATGGACGACGCGGCAACTGTCGCTGCCGGCAAGAACAAAATCCTGTCACTGGGTAGTGGAAAGCACGAACGCGGTCTGCTGAAGTTGATCAAAGCCAGCGGCTACAACGGACCGATCGGGATTCTCGATCACCGTCCTGAAATGGATGCAGAAGAGAGTCTGAAACAGAATCTGGACGGCCTGAACAAGTTGGTACAGGAAGGCCTGTAGTGCGGATTGCCGAAACTACAACTGATCCAGTTCGTACCGAAACCCACCGGACAGAATAGGGAAGCGGCACCACGTGCGCGGGTCCAGATTCTTGTCGTCGACATGAAACGATGGAGCGTATCGTTCTCGCTTCCATTGATTCCGCGACCACAGCCGAAAGAATCGGATAACCCATTCCTTGAGTTGTTCGGGCATGTATTCCGCATGCCGCTCCTGCAACAACTGCAGGATTTCCAGCGGGCTCAATTTGTCGCCGATCGCCAGGCCTTCGATCTCATCCAACAACGGATAAGGCATCAGGTCGCCTTCGTCTGTTTGCTGGTATTCCGACGGACGCAATTCCGCTGTCGGCTGCTGCCGATTGACGAATCCTAACGCAGGGATCGGTCCACAACCGGCCGACCCTTCGTCTTCCATCGTCAGCAGCCACTCGCGGAGGAACGCCTTGTCTATGCCAGCGATCGGGCTTACGCCACCAGACGTGTCGCCGTCCATCGTGGCGTAACCAACTGCGGCCTCCGAGCGATTACTGGTCGATAACAGCAAAGCGTTCTTAAGGTTCGCGAACATCCAGATACTCGGCGAACGCGTTCTCGCCTGAATATTCTGAAGCGTGATATCGTCCTGTTGCCAATCCAGTTTGCGACCAATCGCTTTTTCGACAACGTCAGTGTATCCCGCCACCAACGCGTCGACGTCCAATTCATGAAATGTACCGCCGACTGCATCCGTAACCGCTTCGGCGGCGGTGCGAGTAATGTCACCACTGTTGCGAGTCGCCTGATACACGCCCGTAAACAATTCCTCCATCACGTCGTCGACGGAGGTCGCAGCATCGATGGATTTGATATAGCTCAGCCGCTGTTTGAATCCATCCAATCCCAGATCGGCGATAGCCCGCTGGAACGCACAGCGAATCAGACACGCGACGGCCGATGAATCCGCTCCGCCGCTCATGCTGACGATAAATCCGTTGGAATAACTTTTCCGCATGTAGTCGAACAACGCCAGACCAATCGCCTGGGTGAATTCATCCTGTTCCTCTTCCGGGGGAGCTTCATTGCGGTTACGGATTGGTTTTGCGGGAGACGGCAAGCGTCCACCGATGCGAGCAATTCGATCATGCACGTCATCCGTCGCATCAGTCGCCATCGCATGAATAGACGCGCGGCGTGTGCGAGTCAGTTCCACGTCGATATCGGCGACCGTGACATCCACATCGCAAAAGCCAAACCGTGGCCCCGCCGCGATCAATTCTCCGGACGACGCGATCAACGCGCCGCCATCATAAATGGCTCGCCCCGCCTCGTTGCCGATCAGGTTTGCATAGATGTAGCTAACGCCGAACGAACGAGATCCTTCCAGCACGAAGCGTTTGCGAATTTCGTGTTTGCCGAATGCAAAGTGACTCGCGCTGGGATTCATGATGATGTCGACGCCACACTCGGCCATCCGATTTCCCGGTCGACCAGCCACCCAGGCGTCTTCACAGATTTCAAAGCCCAGACGAACACTGTCGCATTCGAAGATTAAGTCACCAATCGGCCACACGTTGCCTTCGTGGTGGTACTCGCTGATCGTTTCTGCCGGCCACGCTCGAAACCACCGCGGTTCGTAGTGCAGTCCGTCACCGGCGAGATGTTGCTTGGGCACGAAGCCGACAATTTGCCGGTCCGCCACAATGCAGGCGACGTTATAGACACCGTTGGTGACGTACAACGGCAGACCCACGGAGATCACCATGTCGTTGGTTTCCGGGACGATCTTCATCAGCATCTGCCAGGCCATGCGCCAGGTGTTTGGCGAGACGAACATGTCTTCACAACCGTAGCCGGTGATGCATAGTTCCGGCAGGCACAGCACACTGACCTGTTGCTGGCGGGCCGACTGAATCGCTTCCAGAATTCGAGCCGTATTCCCTTCCCAGTCCAGCGGAGTCTGATTCAGGATAGCGGCTCCGAGGCGAATTCGTTTCATCGTTGGTTTTCAATGAGATGTCATTGGGCGGGAATTTTAGCGACACCGTGACAGGTTTCCGGACAAGTGGCTCGGCCGCTGCGTTCGCCAGCATTGTTGCCCTCCCTGCGAGATAAGTAAATCCGCTAAGGCGATGCGGAAAGGTTTTTGAAGATCACCACGGCCAGCAATGCTCCCAGAATTGGCCCCACAACCGGAATCCATGCGTAGCTCCAGTCACTGTCACGTTTGCCTGAAATCGGCAATAACTGGTGCATCAACCGTGGCATAAGATCTCGAGCCGGATTGATCGCATAGCCCGTCGTTCCGCCGAGTGACAGGCCAATCGCAAGAACTGTTAGAGCGACAGGCAGAGCGTCCACGGCTCCCAGTCCGCTGTCGGGCGAAACCTTGTACAGCACAACCAGCATCAGCACGGCGGTTCCAATGATCTCACTCAAGACGTTGTTCAGTGTATGGCGAATGGCTGGTGCTGTACAAAAAACGGCCAGCTTGGCATCTGCGTCGGCAGTCTCAGGGAAATGCGACCGGTAGTGAATCCATACCAACGTCGCCCCCAGAGCCGCACCAGCACACTGAGCAATCAGGTATATGACGATCCGTTCCGGTGCCAGCTTTCCGGCGGCGGCCAACCCAATGGTCACAGCCGGATTCAGATGAGCGCCGCTATATTGGCCCACAGTGGCGATTCCAATGAACACAGCCAGCGCCCAGCCACAAGCGATGACGATCAAGCCGGAATTATTCCCCTTCGTTCTTTCCAGTACGACATTTGCGACGGCACCGTTTCCCAGCAAAATAAGTAACATCGTCCCGAGAAATTCTGCGGCAAAAACAGACATGGAAGCGTTCCCTGGAGGAAGAGGTATTCGGAGAAGATTGCACAGCAAACGCCAACGAGGCAGTGCCACAGACCATGCGAGCAACCACTCGCAAACGCTCCATTGCCAGTCTGAAAACTTGACTCAATAACAACAAGTTTCGCTCAATTAGTGTAGCCGTCGACTCTAGCCGTTGGCTAAACGAGTTTTAAACCACTCCGCTGTCAGGGCCAATCCGGAACCGATTGTCACGACATCACCCTGTAGTTCCACCAGTCGGTCCGCATTCAGCAGCGAGCGTTCGATGTCACCCGCACGTTTGGCGCTGGGGGTGACTTTCACTTTATTTCCGAGAGCGGCCTGCAGAATATCAGCCAGTTGTTGCGTCGTAGTTTCCTGTCCGGTGCCAACGTTTAAGATTGGATCAGGAATTTTGCCCTCCAACGCTGCGATGTTAGCACCAGCGACGTCTTCAATGTAGACATAGTCGCGCACGCAGCCAGCATCCCCGGCTTCGCGTTTTGCGTTTATCTGAATCGGTTCGCCGGCCAGAATTCGGTTGCAGAAGATCGCGACGACT
This sequence comes from uncultured Planctomycetaceae bacterium, assembly GCA_937919915.1. Lineage (GTDB taxonomy): Bacteria > Planctomycetota > Planctomycetia > Planctomycetales > Planctomycetaceae > Fuerstiella. The sequence continues at coordinate 14,227 of CALFOL010000909.1, read as the reverse complement.
CCGGCTTCTCCATGTGGATCCTGACGTGGACCGTACACGTTGGCGTAACGCAGCACGCTGTATTTCAGACCGTGCTCGATCCGAAAGCACTCCAGGTATTTTTCCACGGAGAACTTGCTACAGGCATACGGACTGATGGGCACTGGATCAAAGTCGACTCCGGCGCGAATACCTTCCGGCACTTCACCATAGATCGCTCCGCCCGTGCTGGCGAAAACCAGGCGATCGACTTTGTTCGCCACGCAGGCGGTCATGATGTTCAGTGAACCAGTTATGTTCACGGCAGCATCCATCTGCGGCTCGCGAACACTCACGGCAACGCTCGCCTGAGCTGCCTGATGACTCACAGCGGTTGGCTTAAATTCCGCGAAGACTGTGTCAACAGCTGCCTGTTCGCGGATGTCGATCTGGAAGAACTCCGAACCGTTCGGTACGTTCTCGCGGCGCCCCGAAGCCAGATTGTCGACGACTGCGACAACCCAACCTTTGGCCAGAGCCTTCTCGGCAATATGACTACCGATAAACCCCGCACCACCCGTGATCAGCAAACGCATCATGAACTCCGAAATCGATCCACCAGAACAAACCAGAACCAGCAAGCTGAAACTTCCAATACAACGGCCCGAGCGGCGTGAAAATCTGGCTAATCAGTAGCAGATCCGCACCATTGTGCCTACTGCAACTCGCATATTCCGCACGTCCCGCAGCTCTTGACAGCCAATGTCGCAGTCCCAGCTGGAACTGTGACATCTATTTGCAACTACGGCGTGTCAGCGGCCACCTTATCGCTGGCTGCAGCTGATCCGGTTCGTCGATCGGCATCGGCTTTGTTCAATGCCTGCATGTACGCATTCGCTGCCGCTTCGATGATGTCTGTGCTGACGCCTTTGCCCAGGAAATGTCGTCCCAGAACATTGATCGTGACACGCACTTCCCCCAAAGCATCTTTGCCTTCCGACACACTGCGAACATTGAAGTCCTCAAGCCGTGCCGTGATTTCTGTGATCCGTTCGAGTGCCCGAAAAACCGCATCAATCGGACCATCACCGATTGCGGCATCGCACATGACCGGTTGATCTTCGCACTGCAGCTCCAGCGTAGCCGTCGGAATCGCGGCCGAACCAGCGGATGTGTGGAAACTGATCATCTTCCAGCGTTCAGGAGCATCCGCCAGCCGGTTGTCCACCAACGCAATGATGTCGGAATCGAAGACTTCTTTCTTCTTGTCGGCTAATGCGATGAAGTCGTCAAACGCTTTCTGCAGAGCATCGTCGTCCAGGGAAAAACCCAGCTCAGCAACACGGTCTTTAAACGCGTGACGTCCACTGTGTTTTCCCAGCACCAGATTCCGCCCGACGTAACCCACGTCCTGGGGCCGCATGATTTCATAAGTCGTACGTTCCTGAAGCATACCGTGCTGGTGAATGCCGGCTTCGTGAGCGAATGCGTTCTGCCCAACGATTGCTTTGTTTCGCTGCACTTTCATGCCCGTTATTGACGACACCAGCTGACTAACAGGAACCAATCGCTCGGTCTTGATTTTTGTATGAACTCCATAGAAGTCGGCTCGAGTGCGCAGCGCCATGACGACTTCTTCCAAAGCCGCATTGCCCGCACGTTCTCCCAGTCCGTTAATCGTACATTCGACCTGCCGAGCTCCCGCTTCGATGGCTGACAAACTGTTGGCCACGGCCAGCCCAAGATCGTTGTGGCAGTGTGTGCTGATGATCGCCTGTTCGATGTTTGAAACGTTCTGCTTCAAATACGAAATCACTTTGAAATAGTGATTCGGTGTCGCATAACCCACTGTGTCCGGAATATTCACTGTGGTGGCACCAGCTGCGATTGTCTTTTCGACAACTTCACACAGAAAATCGAGTTCCGTCCGAGCCGCGTCTTCCGGCGAGAATTCGATGTCGTCGCAGAACTCCTTCGCATCTTTCACCGACGCCACAGCACGTTCGATAATCTGCTGTTTGTCCATCTTCAATTTGTGTTCGCGATGAATCGCGCTGGTCGCCAGAAAGACGTGGATACGACGTTTGGCTGCGTTGGCCAGGGCCCCTTTGGCTTTGGCAATGTCGGCATCCAGACTGCGAGCCAAAGCGCAAATTGTGGTTTGATCGCCAAATCGATCGGCAATCTTTTGTACGGCTTCGAAGTCACCGGGCGATGCGATCGGGAAACCCGCTTCGATGACGTCGACACCCAGATCCACAAGCGCACGGGCGATTTCGAGTTTTTCTTTGGTGTTCATGCTGCAGCCGGGAGACTGCTCGCCATCACGCAATGTGGTGTCGAAAATAATGATCTGGTCGCCGGACATCGAAGACTCCTGAGGGTCTGGAATCGAGGTGCTGTCTGCAGGGCTGCAACTATGAAAAAACCCTGAGGCAGAACCTCAGGGTTGTAATGAATCGCGTATTTACAGCGGACGTACCTGAGGCTTACTTCATGAAAGAAGTAGTAGAAGGTTCAGGTTGAGTCGCAAGCTGATCATGAGGGTGACTTTACACACAAAAAACTGGTTTATCAATCCACGTTGACGCTGGAATTGATGGTGAGGTTCACACGATGCTGCGTTTTAAAAAAACGCAGCATCGGTTGTTTACTGCCGCTACGCGACACTCACTGTCAGCAACACATTCTTCAATCGCCATAACCACTTGCACGCCAACGCGCAGTGCCATCCGGGTGAGGAACTGTTCCTGTCAAATTGGCCGCCGTCTGTTTATGCAGAGAAGCTGCTGCCGCAACCGCAGGACTTGACGGCATTCGGGTTGTTGAACGTGAAGCCACGTTTTTCGAGCCCCTTGTAGAAGTCGACAACGGTTCCGTCCAGAAACAGATCGCTCTTCTTGTCGACGACAACACCCACGCCGTGCTGTTCAACCAGCATGTCGGCTGTTTCGTCGTACGAGTTTGTGAAGTCGAAGGAATACTGGAAGCCGCTACATCCGCCGCCAACCACGCCGACTCGCACGTACTTCAGCTCGGGGCGATTTTGTTCCTGCATGACTCGCTGGATTTCGCTGGCGGCTGCTTCGGTGATACTAATTCCCATCGTCTTAACAACTCCTGCTTAAGATAAGCGTTCCATTCACCTCTTGAGTGAGGTGTATTTTGGTAAGAAACGCACTCAGACTCCCCGAGAGCGTTCAGCATATACAGTTTATTCGACGTAAGGTATGAACTGTCAAGCTCGTCCTGCCTTACTCACTGATGATTTTCACCGAAGAAACCTGGTTTTCAATACGAAAACCTCATCTTCTCACCAAAGGGACCCGGGAAATGTCTCGAACTGCCGATTCCTCGTGTCATTCGACTGTCTTTGTCATGCCTGTCGCCATATTTGCGTTGCTCACCCTGGTAGGCTGCGCAGACGCGATTCGTGCGGTCGCCCCTCCTGCGGACACTGCCGTCAAAGCGATGGTAGAATTGGTCGTCGTGGGAGAATCGGGCATCGAACACCAGGAAGTGGACTTCCACGAATTCGTTCGCACACCGGGAAAAATCGTGATCGTGGATTTTTGGGCTCACTGGTGCGGCCCCTGCCGCATGTTGGCTCCGGAACTGGAAAAAGTTGCGAAGGCTCGGCCAGACGAGGTTGTGGTACTGAAAGTGAATGTCGACGAACACGTCGAATTGTCCAGTCATTTTGGCATCGGCAGTATTCCAGACCTGAGATTCTTCAAGGACGGACTGCCTGCCGGTGGCGTCCGCGGATTCCGAACCGCCGCCGAGTTACTGCGCGAACTTCCGGAGTAGCCGCAACGCAGGATCGATTTGACGCCGTGTTTATGAACAACCCACTGACAATCATGCGTGGATGTTATGAACAGGAGCAAACAGGGAAAACGATGAATCACAAACTCCGTTTCCTCAGGCGCAAAATGCGGTTTTTCTGTCCTCGTTGCCTCAGCTGATCGGCTTCCAGGGCTTTTTTCCCCATTTCAGACGACCTGACAGCCCGCAAGCCTCTTCGGCTTTCGTTACCCGTTCCCAGTGACTGCAAATCCTTGCTGCGTGGAATCGCCGGATTCCGGCCGCTATCATCCGTCGTACAGACAGATCATCGACCGTCGGCGTTCAAGAGACTCAGCCGCCGCTTGATGCAGCGATACCGAAACAATGACTGCGCCTGAAAGGATGCGGACCTTTGGCTGACAAACGTGACTTTGATGAATTCCTGCAAAAGTTCCGCAAGCACCGTGAGGTCATGGTGGAAGAGCTGCACAAGGTCGTCGTCGGCCAGGACGCCGTCATCGACCAGATTCTGGCGGCCATCTTCACTGGCGGACATTGCCTGCTGGTTGGTGTTCCCGGACTAGCCAAGACACTGGTCGTCAGCACCATCGCCAAATTACTGGATGTCGAATTCCGCCGGATTCAGTTTACGCCGGACCTGATGCCTTCGGATATTACGGGCACAAATGTCCTGGAAGAAAACGATCAGGGCCGACGCGAATTCCGGTTCGTCGAGGGCCCCGTGTTCACCAGCATTCTGCTGGCTGACGAAATCAACCGCACGCCTCCGAAGACTCAAGCAGCGTTGCTGCAGGCGATGCAGGAAAGGGAAGTCACTGTTGGCCAGAAAACTTACAACCTGCCCGAACCGTTCTTTGTGATTGCGACTCAGAACCCCATTGAACAGGAAGGCACATATCCCCTGCCGGAAGCTCAGCTGGACCGCTTCATGTTTAACGTGAAGGTCGACTACCCGACACTGGACGAAGAAGAACGCATTCTAACCGCCACAACATCTGGCGAACGCAACGAAGTGCGTAAGGTGCTGTCGGCTAAGGCCATTTTGTATCTGCAGAAGCAAATCAGTCAGATTGTGGCGTCCCCGTTTATCATCAGCTATGTCACGCGTCTGGTTCGAGCAACTCGTCCCAAAGATGACGCGGCTCCCGCCTTCATAAAGAAGCTGGTCGATTGGGGCGCTGGTCCGCGAGCCGGCCAGTATTTGATCGCCGGGGCCAAAGCCATGGCAGCGATGGATGGTCGCCCGCATGTCACCACAGACGATGTCCGAAAGGTCGCAATCCCCGTTCTGAGGCATCGGATTTCGACCAACTTTCAGGCTCAGGCGGAAGGTATGGATCCCGAGGAAATTATCAACAAGCTGGTTCGCGAAGTCCCGGAACCGAACATCCCCAAATACGAAGATCAAAAATAACACGCAATGAATCACATTGTCCCACCATCATTGCTGTTTGACTTTCAGCTGTCGATTCCACGCTGTGCGGATCCGTCGCCAAAGACCATCGGTCGGCTGCTGTCGATGCCGGCAGGATCGCAGCTGTTCATTCCGGCGGCAATGAACGACCTGCCACGGTTTGCTGATGTCAGCGTCGCCTGGAATCCGGATGGTCTGGCAGTCGTCATCAGCGTGAAGGGTAAGCCGATGAACCCCACCGGCACATCCAGGGACATAAAACGCTCCGACGTGACGTTGCTTTGGATTGATACTCGCCCCGCCGGCAACGTGCACCGCGCGACCGAATATTGCCACCACTTCGCGTGTCTACCGGTCGATGAACATCAGGACAACCAGCCAGCCGTAGTCGTGCAGCCAATTGCTCAGCAAAGAACGACGCGGATCGATTCCTCAGCAAAGCACATCCGCACACGAACGCACCTGGAAAAAGGCGGCTACGATCTGGAAGTCTGGATTCCAGGCACGCAGTTGCATGGCTTTAGAGAAATCACGGAAATCGGCCGCATCGGTTTTTACTGCGTCGTCCAGGATTCGAACCTCGGTGAACAGCCGCTCACCCTGGATGACAACTTTCCGACCGGTTACGACCCATCGATGTGGGTTCACCTGGAACTGACATCATGAAGTTTACCGTGAACATCGCGTTGGCAGGTGTGTTTCTGGCGTCGCTGCTGCAGTGGTCGTCCGGTGCAGACCGGAAGTTGCAGAATCAACGAGAGAATCGGATCCGTACCATTAGTCAGGTCATTTCCAACGAAGTTCCGCTCGTGATTTCTCATCGCGGGGCGTCTGGTTATCTGCCGGAACACACAACAGAAGCCGCCGCGTTCGCGCACGCACTCGGAGCCGACTACATCGAGCAGGATGTGGTGCTGTCTAAAGACGGCGTCGCCGTGGTGCTGCATGATGTGACGCTGAACGCCACAACGAACGTGGCGGATGTGTTCCCCGATCGAGCGGTCGATGGGAAATACTATGTGTTCGACTTTCAACTGGATGAACTGCGGCAATTGTCTGTCTCTGAGAGATACACGGCCGGGAAAGGACCCGTGGACATCAGTCGCTTTCCGCCAGGACTGGGTCAGTTTCGGATTTCAACCTTTGAAGAGCACCTGCAACTGATCACGGGGCTCAACAAGTCTCGCGGGCGAGAAGCGGGGGTGTACGTGGAAATCAAGAAGCCTGCTCTGCACCGAACGCACGGCCTGGATCCATCGAAAGAAGTGCTGCGCCTGTTGGCGAAGTACGGCTACGATTCTGCGGAAGACCGGGCGTTTGTTCAGTGCTTTGAGGCTGATGAGACCGTGCGGATCAGAACCGAACTGAAGTGTCGCCTGCCGTTGATACAGCTGCGTTCCGGTGACGTCTCAGCCGACGAACTCGCAGAGATTGCCAAGGTCTGCGATGGTGTTGGTGTGCAGATTTCCGCCGTGTTAAAAGCAGACGGGGTAAAAGAACCAACCGTGACGAGTCTTGTCGCAAACGCACACAAACACGCGCTTCTGGTTCATGTCTGGACACTTCGAACCGACCAGTTGCCGGCATATGCAGAGAACACAGACGCGTTGCTGGATTTGTTAGTCAAAGAAGCTCGAGCCGACGGCGTTTTCGCAGATCAGCCCGATGCGGTTCTGCGGTGGCGTACAAAATTACAACAAGTCGGCGGCGTTCGAGGACCGTTTCACTTGCTGCACGGTCGAGGCGCCGGCGAGTAACCATCGATCGTTCGCCAGGCACAGAAAAGACCATCCCAGCGTGAGTGATAACTGTAGTCCGTGCCCCTTGTGCAATGCTGTCCACACCAGCCAGTTCTATAAGGACAAAAAGCGTGAATATCTGCGGTGTGCAACGTGCCAGCTGATTTTTGTTCCGCCAGCCTGGCATTTGTCGCCGGCGGATGAGAAAGCGATTTACGACAATCACCAGAACTCGCCCAATGATCCACGCTATCGATTGTTCCTGAGCCGTTTGTTCGACCCTGTTCTGCAACAACTGCTACCGGGAAGCCGCGGACTGGATTTTGGTTCCGGTCCCGGTCCGACGCTGTCTGTGATGTTCACGGAACACGGCCACCACATGACCATCTACGATATCTTCTACGCGCCCGAGCCGCACGTGCTGTCACAGCAGTACGACTTTGTGACGGCGACAGAAGTGGTTGAACACCTGTGTCATCCCGCGCGAGACCTGAACCGCATGTGGGAATGTGTGAAACCCGGCGGCCTGTTGGCAATCATGACGAAACCTGCTCCTGCTGTCGCAGAGTTCGCGGCGTGGCACTACAAAAATGATCCCACGCACGTCAGCTACTATTCACCAGCGACGTTTCGCTGGCTGGCAGAAACCTGGCACGCAGAGCTTACGTGTCACGGCGACGATGTGACACTGTTTCAGCGGCAATGATGTCATCGCTGTAGACGAGTTTCTCCGAAACTCGTTCGCCCTGAATGTCGTCGTATGACGACGAAAACGTCGCAGAGCGGACAAAGAGCCTGCTCACGATACGACCAGGTTTCGAAGAAACCTGGCTCCAACGGAACCCAGGTCTACCTTGCGTACTTCTCGAGTTGATTTAAATACGGTTGGTATGCTTTCGCTTTCTCCCAATCCCCTGGCCCGGGATCTGCTGGAACGACTTTCCCTTCAGGATAATCGAGCCCAGCGATGCTGTCTTCGATGGATGCATTCCATTCGGCCCATTTGGATTTGAGACGTGCGGCAACGTCCGGCATCTTATCGATCAGGTTGTCGTCTTCGTGGTGGTCTTTTTCCAGGTCGTACAACTCCCATTTGGCGCCTTTTCCGTCTTTTGAACCAGCTGCATGAGCGTTCAGAAGCTTGTAGTTGTTGTCGATGAACGCTGTTCGTCCGGTGTGTCGAAATCCGAGAGGCCGTTCACGTCGCTGCAGATCTTCTGTCAGCAACCGTTTTAAGGTGACGCCATCCTGTGGAAGCGGCGAGGCGGACTTTGGCAGGCCGACAATGTCCGCCAGCGTTGGGAAGATGTCTGTGGTGCACGCTGGGTATGTTGTAATACGAGACGTTTTGATTACGTCTGGCCATTCCAGCACCGCGGGAACCCGCAGTCCACCTTCGTAGACCGAGTTCTTCAGACCGCGAAGACCGCCGACTGTTTCTGGTGTAATCTTGCCGAGTCCGCCGTTGTCGCCACAGAACCACAGTAGTGTGTTGTCGGCAATCGCGAGTTCTCTGAGTCCCTTCCGAAGGGTGCCGATGCTGCGGTCCATCGCAACAAGTTCGCCGTAGTGATTGGCCGACGATTTATCCAGAGCTGCGAATTCCGACTTGTCGTCGTCGACAGCGATAAATGGACTGTGAGGCGTTCCGTACCAGACCACCGTAAATGAAGGCCGCTTTAAAGCCGCTTGCTGCTTGATGTACATCAGGGCTTCATCCACGACGATCTCGGAAGAATCGCCCTGGAACTGCTCAAACTCGCCCATACGGCCCATCAGCGGATCGCGATCGAAGAAGTTGGTCACGGACAACCACGTTTGAAATCCAAAATGGCCGGGACTACGAATGTCCGACTTCAATACCGGCACTCCAATGCCCCGCAGACCATTCAGGTGCCACTTTCCGAAGTGTCCGGTTGCGTAACCGGCAGCGGCGAGTCCCTGAGCAATCGTCCTTTCCTGCGGACGAAGGGGAACGCCGTGATTCAGGACTCCCGTGCGGTCATTGGTGCGGCCTGTCATCACAGTCGCTCGCGTGGGAGAACAATTCGGTGCGCCGGCGTAGAAGCGGTCGAATCGCAGGCCGTTGTCGGCCATGGCATCCAAATTGGGAGTCTTCAAAACCGGGTGATTGTAGTACCCTGTTTGCCCCCAGCCCATGTCGTCGGCCATGACCAGTACGATGTTGGGTTGTTCTGCCGTGCTGGCCGAACCCGTCAGGATCAATGTGGTGAGGACGACGATGGGAAATCGTGAACTTCGAAGCATTGCGCGAGGCTTCCTGTGAACGTAGGAACATGGAATCACACGATTGTGGGGCACAAACGACTGCGACAGAAGTGTTGTGAGGAAGCAGCCAGGGCGACTCAGTTTTTGACAGTGGCAAATACCAGCACGAAGCGTCATCGCGTGAATTCTAAAGAGCTCGACTCTCAATTGCACACCAAATGCGATTCAGCCACAAAGTGGCGACAGATTGTAGTCACCGGTCGAGATCCTGGGCAGTCCCGAAGGGACTCTATCTGACCACGGACTCACATCCGTACGACAACCTGTCGTGCCGTTGGGACGGAATCGACTGCTGCTCGGCCTCGCGGAATGTGGCAACAGCCGCCGATTAAGCACCCGCTCACAAATAATCGCATATAATTATTGACCACCCAGCGGTTCAGGTAAGGATGATCCGAAGATTATTATGTGCAAAAACATATAAGCGACTGCTTACGCAAGGATCGGTTCGCCAACATTCCAGGTGGCTCCGTCTCGGATGACGCGGCGATACAACGTATCCCGTTCAATTGGTTCGCGGCCGGCTTCACGAATCAGCTGATGTAATTCTTCTACTGTTTTGCCTTCCGGCGTTTTAGCGCCGGCATCGTGGTAGATCAATTCGTGGACAACGGTGCCGTCAACATCATCCGCGCCATAACTTAGCGCCAGCTGCGCTGTTTGTTCGCCCAGCATGATCCAATAGGCCTTGATGTGGTCGAAGTTATCCAGCATCAGACGAGAGACCGCCATCATACGCAGGTCGAACATACCGTTCGGCTTCTGCAGATAGTTGAGTTCTGTGTTGTCCGGATGAAACGCCAGCGGAATCAACGTCTGGAAGCCGCCGGTTTCGTCCTGCAGTGCTCGCAACTGCAACAGGTGGTCGATGCGATGTCTCGCTTCTTCGATGTGCCCATACAACATCGTGGCGTTCGAACGCAGGCCGAGTTCGTGAGCCGTACGATGCACGTCGAACCAGACCTGACTGTCGGCTTTGTGCTCGCACAACTGCTTGCGAATTTCGGGATCAAAGATCTCTGCTCCGCCGCCAGGCATGCTGCCCAGACCTGCGTCCATCATTTGTTCCAAAACCCAGCGAATGGGTTTCTTTGTGATGAAGCTGAACCAGGAAATTTCGACCGGCGTCCATGCCTTCACATGAATCTCAGGACAGGTTTCGTGAATCGTACGGACGACGTCCAGATACCAATCGAATTTCTTTTTATGATGCAGGCCGCCAACGACATGAATTTCCGTCGCTCCGGCCGCACGACCTTCCATCGTTCGATCCTGAATCATCTTTTCGTCAAACGTGTAAGCTTTCTCGTCCTTCAGGTCAGCCCGGAAGGCGCAGAAACGACAGCGGTAGACACAGACGTTGGTCGGGTTCAGGTGAATGTTGGTGTTGTAGTAGGTGAAGTTACCATTCTTGCGCTCGCGAACGATGTTGGCCAGATGTCCCAGCGTGTGCAGATCGGCAGTTTCGTCGAGGTATAAGCCATCTTCGAACGTAAGCCGTTCAGAAGCGTGAACCTTATCGGCGATAGTTTGCAGCGGTGTATTGAGTGTTTGAAACATGATTCGTGTCTAAGTAGGTCACGCTCCCGCGTGACGGTCATATTTGCCGCCGGACTTACATTGATCGACGTTTGCTGTGTTTGGTACGCAGGAACGCACCCTACGATGTGCTTCTATTGCGTATCCAGACGTCCAGACATCCAATGATCAGGATTCCGAAACTGACTACCGCGTTGACGCTAAAAAAGGCTAAGTTGACTCGTTGCAAATCATCGGGTTTCACAAGCCAGTGCTGATAGATCAACAAACCGCTGATGGCGATGATTCCTAACAGGAAGACTGTTCCCAGAGCCGCAAAATGCCAGAGCAGAAACAACATGGCAATCGTAATCAGGTGACTCACGAACGCAATCCGCAGGGCGCCCGCAACGCCAAAACGACTCGGAATGCTGTGTAAACGGCGATCTGCGTCGAATTCCGCGTCCTGACACGCATAGATAATGTCAAAGCCTCCGACCCAGAAAAAAATGACTCCAGCCAGTAAGGTCGGCGGCCAGGCGAGTTCGTCTCGAACCGCAATCCACGCGGCAATCGGCGACATCATCAACGCAGCGGACAGCCAGTAATGGCACAGGCTGGTCCAGCGTTTGGCATAACTGTAACCCAGCAAAAACAGCAGCACCGGTACTGACAGCATGATGGGAAGCCGCTTGGGCAGGAAGATCAGGGTCGACGCGATGAAGGCAATACTGCACAGGATAGTGAAGACCGTGACGACTTTGGCAGACAGCAGCCCCGCGGGAATATGACGGACCGCTGTTCGTGGGTTGTCAGCGTCGACATCACGATCAACGAGTCGGTTGAAAGCCATTGCCGCAGAACGGGCAAACACCATGCACAGGAGGATTCCGACGGCGTCGAGAATGCGGAACTCCGTGCCAGGTTCAACCCACGCCAGCACCGCCGCCAGAATTGCAAACGGCAACGCGAAGATGGTGTGACTGAAACGAATCAGTTCGAGAAAATGCTTGATCGTGGCGAGCATTCTGGATTTTCGTCCGGTTCAAACCGAGGGTGTTGTCATCTGTCAAATTCTCGTTGACCGATGACAAATAACTAATGGCAAATGATGGCTGCACAGTCGCTAACCGCAGCTTAGGTCCCAACGTAACGCGAATACGCAGCACGAGCGACAGCGGGATCTTCGGTTCCTTTAATGATCGCTCGCCCATCCGGAAACACGGTCATTTCCAGTTCGGGATCAGCAACTGCGACTCGCACCAAAAACGGATTGGACGTCACCACACCCGCCGATGCCAGACGCTCAGCGAGTTCTTTCAGTGAAAGCTGCATTTTCTCAGCCGGAGCAATCTGCACGGCATTTCGTCCGCACAGAATGGTGGACCCCGAGGCCTGAGATCCATCCAGCCACAGCCGTTCTCCGTTATTGCAAGCCGGGCAGTCTGTGGAGTTTCGAAGTTTCGACACATCGATCTTGCGAAACGTCAGGTCCCAAACATCGACGATCGTCAGTTGCAGGGGGATCTCCGTCATGAGACGACCGTCGATTCCTTTCGCCACAAGAATTCTCAACGCCATCGCGGCCTGCAGTGATGCGATGACTCCGATCGCTGGTCCCAGCACGCCTGCCGTGTCGCAGGTTTCCGTGGAACCTGGCGGCGGCGGATTTTTCATCAGACATCTTAGGCAGCCGCTTTCGCCAGGAATAATGGGCATCATCTGCCCATGACTTCCCGTGCAACCTGTGAAGATCCAGGGGATCCCGGATTCCAGCGAAATGTCGTTCACCAGATAGCGAATTTCGAAGTTGTCCGTGCCGTCGAGAATCAGGTCCACACCATCGGTGAACCCCATGATATTGGTGAAGTCGACGTCCGCGACAAGGGGTTCGATTTCGATGTCCGAATTCACACGCCGCAGTCGATTTGCCGCTGCTACGGCTTTTGGCAAGTGCGAAGCAACATCATCTTCCGTAAACAAAATCTGTCGCTGCAGATTACTGAGTTCCACGAAATCGCGATCCACGATTCGGAGATGTCCGACACCGGCCCGCGTCATCGTGTCGGCCAGCACGCAACCGAGAGCTCCGCACCCCACCAGCAGCACGCGAGATTTCCGCAGCGCAGCCTGGCCAGCTTCGCCAATGCCGGAAAAGAGCATTTGCTTTTGATATCGGAGGTTATCGCCCATCGCTTAATCTTAGCCGGGCCCTGCGCTCTGCGGAAACGGCCTCACCGTTTCTCCAGATCGAATTGCCCTTTGTTGACATCTGGGAACACGCTTCACGTTCGGAAACGGCAGGTAATAAGTAAGGCATGAACACAGGAAAAGCGGCACCCGTCCAGTGCGATCTCTTGTCGTGTATTTCTTTTCTCTGGCAGTCAGAAAGAATGCATCGACGAATCGTCAGGCGTAGCCCCGGTCATACAATAACGCGGCGTTGCTCTGGCAATGCCTTGAAGTGTTATGGTGCTTTGTGGGTAACGTCTCTTTCCCGGAACCGTTCGGCTACAGCGAATTTCGCTGACATATGGCCACATGAAAGGTTTTCAACAGCAAAACGCCTACCGCCAAGAGTCCGACGCGTTCATAACATTCGGTAGACTGCACTATACAAAAAAAGACCCCAGAAAACACAAGGTTTTCTGAGGTCTTACGTAGCGGTGGAGGGACTCGAATCGACGAGCAAATTCATTGCTCACCGGATTCTGAAAAACAAAACCGCTCACTTTTGGCTACGGGCGGAACGAATGCCGATAATTTTGCCAAGTTTTCTGAACTACTGAGGGAGTGGGGATTCACCGGAACGCAGCTGGTTCTGATCGGTGATGCGATGCGGGAAGCTGGACTCGAGATCGTGGAGGTGCCACGGTGAACGAACCGATTCAGCCTCTGACCAGCGAAGACATTGTTCTGGGCGAGCCGATTACGACCATCTGGCGGTGGTGCTTGCGGAATGGTTGGAGATTCGTACCTGATTTTCTTGGGGGCGAGCCATTGATCGACATCAGGTGCGCGAACGAGTTAGTCACGCCCGGGAACGCGTTGAGTACCGGCAGGAAGGGCTTGCTGCACGGAATCAAGCGATACCCTGGTGCGGTCGTGAAGTTGTCCGAGGTTGTCGCATTGAAGAGAGATTGATCAGGTGCGATTTGCTGTTCGTCCAGCAAATCCACAGCTTTGCTCTTTTTCCCCGCCAGACTGTCAAGCTGCTGCAGCTGCTTGATCCATCGCAACGCAGTTGGTCCTAATCAATGATGCCATGCTGAAGCTGCGTTGGAGTTTGCCCACACCTCACACCGAGTGCTGGATCTCGCGTGGCCTGCATCCCCCGTGGATTTGGTTCATTGTGCGACTGCCCTGTTTTCAAGATCTCCGAACCGCTCACGTCTGGCGGTCTGTTGATTTAATCGAAAAACGATTACGTGGTATTTAAAATAGCCACTTACGTTGTTATAGTGCCGGCTTTCAGTCAGTTAGTTCGCATGTTCGGGTG
>CALFOL010000908.1 GCA_937919915.1 uncultured Planctomycetaceae bacterium | reverse complement strand
GGGCCGATCGAAGGCGCAATGGACTCTCCCGAGACAACATGGAAGCTGGCGATCAGGCCAAATAACAGCAGGCAGCCCAGCGGTCGGGGCGTGATCGCATTCTTGAGTCGACCTTCCGTCAGGTGGGCCGCTTCCCGCTGCTCTTCCCTTGCAAGATACCGCTCAATCGGATCAGGGGCCTGGACTGTCGTTGGCTTCCAGAGTTGCCAAAGCTGTAGAGACCAATAGGCGATGCCGTAGAACGAAACTGACAAAACCGCGATATTAATTGCCGGGTAATATTTGCCGTACGCGGACATTTCCCACTCTGCGAGCAATTTGTACGGGCCCGAATAAGTAAGCCAACTCAGCATCGTGGCAAAGAGTACGCCGTAGAAAATCGTCGGTGGAATATTATGACGTTGAGTCTCTGGACGCATATTCTGTCTGCTTCTGAACGCGTTCCTTTTTGCAGACATGGTACGGTTGTCAGCTTTCAATTACGACTCATTCGACGCGCACCCACGACGATATTCCCGACGCAACTTCTGGGGACAAGCAATCATCGTGGCGATCGAGGGAGAGTGACGAAACACAAAGAACAAGCAGTGGCACAAACCCAGTGCGGAGTCGGCGTCGGTTCGTGCATCGCTGGCCGAGCACCTGTTGCATTCTGTTGCGGCGCGGCTTTCCACTGCAATCTTCCCCCAAACCAGCCGCATGCACCATTCGATCGGTTTCAACGTCAGGTAGACGATGTCTGCCTGCCAGCGGAACATTATGGAGCGTGCGATCGGAGGTACGACGACGTTGTAGATTCGACGAGCGATGCAATGTGTCGCTGGGGCGTGAGTCCTGAGCCAATGCTCGAAGGCGCGGAAGGTCTGCAGTTGGCCGTTGGTAATGCGGTGTGAGACTGGATCGACAGAACTGCCGACGAGACCGCGATGCCCTTTGGCCGCCGCCGTGACGATAAAGCACTCTGGGGGAGCTTCATCCGGTAGCTCGGCAATCACTTGCTTCGCTCGCAAGGCGCCGACAAACACGGTGGAAACTCCAGACAACAGCCATGCTGCAATCAGGAACAACTGTTGCTTTTTGAGTGGCGGAACGCCCCGTGCCTTAAGGAACAGGTACAGGCCAAAGGAGTACGCAATCCCCGCAGACGCCGGAAAAATGAATTGCCCGCCCAGATGGATATTCCACAACGTAAAGAAGGCGCAAATCAGAATGCAGGTGACCAAACTGATCGGCGTCAGCACAGTGTCTTCTAAATACTCGAAATTATGTACGGTTCTGGCGACCAGATAATTCGCTGCTACAAACGGTGGAAAAAAGACCCACGCCGCTGAGCCTCGTGCGATGTAGTACATCAACTCCTCCCCGTGATCTTTCCAAGTGGGCTGCGAGTTTGCCGCGTGTAGTGCCAGCAACGCGATTGGAAACGCGACAGTCGGAACGACCAGCAGTAGTCGCCGGAAAGTGGTGTGTTGCCAGACCGGTCGTCCCCATGCAGCGTAGAAACAGGCCATCGCCGGAAATGGAGTGATCGTGGAAATAATCACTGCAATGATGAGCGGAAATATAATATCAGACATAGACATCGGCCCGGAGACATGAAACTCTGGCAAGTCCTACGTCCGTTCCAGTTCATCGTGACAATTCGAATACGATTGTTCCGCGAAAGAGCCGCAAGGTTTTGATCTTTCGCGGCGTGGTGCGAAAAACAAGATCCGTCAAATCGCGGATCTGATGCACTGCCCGCATTCCGGCTAACGCAGCGACATCAATAACCTGCTTCAGACGGAAATCCATTCGCGAAACTGAGCGTCATCGACGTTGCGTCCGCTGACAACGGCGACGATGTCTCCATCGCCGTTCAACGCAACTTTTCCTGTCAGCATTGCGGCGACGGTGATTGCGCCGGAAGGCTCTGTACGCAAACCGTGGTGCTGATACAGCCAACGCATGGCCTGTTGCGTTTCGATGTCGGGAACCACAACTGATGACTTCACATGCTGCTTCAGAATCGGCCAGTTGTAGACTCCCACATCATACGACAGCAGTCCGTCGCAAATGCTGCGAGGTCGGTCGAGTCTGACGCGCCGGTCTTGCTGGAGCGACTGTTGAAAGTCGTTGGCTTCCGCTGGTTCCACGCCGACAATCAGGGCGTTGGGGTAACCATCTGAGATCGATACTGCGTGACCAGCCATTAAGCCGCCTCCACTGACAGCGCAGATGAAGTGGGAGATCTCTCGGTTCTCCTGCTGCAGTTGCTGCACGATTTCCAAACCTCCCACGCCGTTGCCGGCGATGACATGCGGATCATCATACGGCGATGCCTGGATCGCGTTTTCCGTTTCAGCGATCTCTTTGGTCAGTTGGTCGCGTTCGCCGCTTTCGTGGTCGCGAGCAATGTTGTACGTACGAATCTCTGCACCAAACGAGCGTGTGCGTTCGAACTTTATCTGAGGCGCAGAATCCGGCATCACGATGATGACATGTTTTCCATACCGTTGTCCGGCGAACGCGATTCCAGATGCGAAGTTGCCGGACGAATGAGCGGCAATCGGTCGGTCACCGATTCGGTCGCAGTGATGTGCCACCCAGTTCAGGGCGCCCATCAACTTGAAGGAACCGACGGGAGTCCAGCCGTAGTCTTTCAGCCAGACTCGACGATGGCGTGGCAGGCCGAGGACTTTTTCCAACTCGTATGACCGAATCAACGGTGCCGGGCTGATGTGTTCCCGAATGACGGTTTCGGCGTTACGGACGTCGTCGATCGTAGTGATTGGATTTGTCATGGGGCGTGGACGAATGGTTAGTGAATCGGACCGGGATTCAATCGCCGTCCGAATGGAAGCCTTCGGCGTCTGAGGCGTTCAGCAGGCCTGCCGATGACTCGAAGAACTTTCGACGTCGAGCGGGGGTTTCGTCCGTCGCTTGGGCGTAGTCTTCCAAATCGTTCAGATTCGCCTGGCACATGCGGCAGCCGATCGTCAGCAAATGGAACTCAATATACTGTGCCTCACCTGCGGGCAGAGTTTCGAGCAGGTAGCCGCCAAGTTCACTGCGGCTGGGGCAACTGAGACCGGCTCGCTGCCAGATTTCACCAACGGTATGCCCACCCTGGTCTCGGTGATGGATCAGCTGAGAGACCCGGGACTGCAGAGCAGGTTCAGAACGCAGTCGCTGCTCGAGTTCCGCCATGCGATCTGCTGGCAGCATCTCGTCCAGCCAGGCGGAAAGTTCTCGGTCTGTCCAGTGCATAAGATTGATCGTGAGAAACTGGTAAAATGAAGGGGCAGAGAGGCGGCGGAATTTTGAATCAAGATAGTAACATGTTTCGACTAACCACTCTAACTGCTTGTCACGTGATCCGGTGAGCGTTAAAGTCACCGATTCGGCTGTTAACTCGGCCATCGCAGCTCGAACTATCGAGCGCATTATTCATCAATTCCTGGTCATTGGAAGGCAAACCGGCTCGTGGTCGAATTCCGCACGTTTCACAACTGCGACCCACCGGAGATCCTGAAACTCTGGCACGCAAGCGAACTCGGTCCCAGCGCGGCTGAAGGATTTCCCACTGAGATCCTGGAGCTATTCGTGTTTTCGCAGCCATTCTTTGACAGAAAAAGTTTTTTTGTCGCAGTTGAGGCTGATCGCGTTGTCGGATTCTCTCATGCCAGCTTTGCTCCTAATGCCACGGAAACGGCCCTGGATTTGAATCAGGGCATCATTTCGGCTTTGGTCATCCATCCTGAGCATCGCCGACGAGGAATTGGTCGGCAGCTAATTGAGCAGGCGCACGTCTATTTGAAGTCGCGTGGAGCAACCACGGTGGTTGCGGGTGCCGGATTGGATCGGAACGGATTTTATAACGGCGTGTACGGCGGCTTGCAGGCCTCGGGCTATAGTGTGACGGCGGCTCCCTGGTCCGAGTTTTTTGCGGCACTGGGATACGCTGTCCGCGGCAGCACGTCGATTTTACATCGAGACCTGACTACTGGTCGTGATCCTGTCAGTTCGCGATTGATTCGTCATCGCCGCCGTCTGAATCTGGTGATCACCGATCGTGTTGGAGATCAGTCGTGGTGGTGGCATGTGCGATTCGGACAACTCGATTCGTTGAAGTTCGAATTACAGGAACGCCATGACGAGTCCGTTGTGGCGTGTGGTGAGATCGTCGGCCTGGATGTTTATGTTCCTAAATGGGGCGTGCGTTCGGTAGGAATTCGGAACGTCGCGGTGCCCGAAGAACAGCGACGCCACGGATACGGCTTGTCGCTGGTGCTGGAAGTGTGTCGCAGACTTCGTGAGCAACATATACAACTGATTGAAGCCCAGCTTGAGCAGAAAAATTCTGCTGCACATGATTTGTTTGCGGCAGCCGGCTTTGAGCAGATTCAGGAATTGATGACATTCGAACGGGCACTTTAACTGAACGAGCTCCCTCAATGGTTTCTGTTTGCGTCTTTTGCGGTTCTCAAGCCGGCACCGATCCAGCCCACCTGCAGGCGGCTCGTGAGCTAGGTGCAGACTTGGCGCAGGCGGGCCACAGACTCATCTATGGCGGTGGCAGCACAGGAATGATGGGAGCCATCGCCGACAGCGTGCTGGAGCACGAGGGAACTGTAATCGGCGTGATTCCCGAGGCACTGGCGAATATTGAACTGATGCATCCTCGCGTGGCCGACATGCGCATCGTGCCGGACATGCACGTCCGAAAGGCGGCGATGCACGCACTGGCTGATTGCTACGTCGCGCTGCCGGGTGGCTTTGGCACGATGGAAGAGTTGTTTGAAGCACTCTGCTGGGCTCAGCTGGATTTTCATTCCGCTCCGATCGCGTTATTGAACATCGCCGGCATCTACGACGGATTGGTCAGGCTGGTGGACGACATGAGTGACCATGGCTTTCTAAACTCTGATCATCGAAAACTGTTGTCAACGATGACGTCAGTAAACGAGGTCACGGACTGGCTGCGAGAAATTTCGTGAAACACTGCTGGCCGACGCGGTACATCGAAGATAAGACGTAGCCGAATCCGCCAGCGAACAACTTCGGCACATGGAGTCTCCGTTCGATGCATAAATTTCAGGCGAAACACTTCGCAACGTTGAAGCCCGTTACGATTTCCATTGACGGCGAGAAGATCGCAGCGATTACTGACCTGGAGTGCAGTGAGGCGGAAGCGAGTGAGCTTCCGTTTGTGAGCCCTGGGTTCTTCGACATCCAGATCAACGGCTACGGTGGAATCTGGTTCTGTAGTGAAACTCTGACCGTCGATCAGGTTGTTGCAGTGACGCAGGCGTTGGTTGATAAAGGGATCGCTCGCTTTTTCCCCACTCTGATTACCGCGTCGTTCGAAGCACTGGAACATGGGTTTTCGGTATTGCGTCAGGCGTGTCGCAACAATGCGGTGGTGGAACGTTGCGTGGCCGGTTACCACCTGGAAGGACCGTACATTTCTGCCGAAGACGGACCGCGTGGGGCTCATCCGCTGCAACATGTTCGACCAGCGGATTGGTCTGAGTTCAGCCGATTGCAGGCTGCATCCGGCAACCGTATTCGCCTGGTCACCCTGGCAGCAGAAGCTGAAAACGCGGTCGAATTTATCGGTCGCTGCCGTGCAGACGGTGTTGTGGTTGCGCTGGGGCATATGGCGGCGAATTCCCATCAAATTCGTGACGCTGTGCAGGCTGGTGCCCAATTGAGTACTCATCTGGGCAATGGGGCACATGGGAATCTTCCACGACACCCCAATTATCTGTGGGATCAGTTGGCCGAAGAACGTCTGTGGGCCAGCGTGATTGCTGATGGATGGCACCTGCCGGACGCGGTGTTGCAGTGCGTTCTAAAGTGCAAGACTCTGCAGAAAACGATTCTCACCTGTGATGTCTCAGGATACGCAGGTTGTGAACCCGGCCGATACGAAGACGAAAACGTGGCTGTGGAAGTCCTGAATGATGGCCGACTTGTGGTAGCCGACCAGCGACAGTTTCTGGCCGGGTCTGGCGCAACGACAGGTGATTGCGTTGCCGGGATGATGGGATCCTGTGGAATATCCCTGGCAGATACTGTACAGATGGCCACTGCTAACCCGGGGCGTTTGCTGAAAGAGCCCATCTCACGACTGGAAGCAGGACAAATCGCTACTCTGACCGTTTTTCGGCTCAGGCCGCACCAGGCGAATGGGATGAATCCAACGTTTACGCCGGTATCAACGTACGTTAAAGGTGAACGATTAGGCGGAATGCCTGGTGCGGGCACGTAGTCTAATCCGAAATAACTTGCGTAACCCAAGGGGGGCACAATCATCCACCTGATGTTTGGCGTCCCGCGTGTTGAATCGCTGTTGAGACGTGCTATTATTTTGTTCCGGTCTTCCCGAGGCGAATCAGCCCCGGTCCGCACCCAATTTCTGTCCTGCGGGCCAAACCTTTCACATTCTCTTCTATGCCAGCCCGTTTCAGTTGACCTTTGAAATTGCCTTTAACGAGCAGGGGTTTTCCATTCCGCACTCATTTCCAATCGCACAAATGGTGCATCTGAAGTCACAGGACGACCTGAAAAGGTTTCTCATCACGAGTCGGCTGATTCGACCAGAACAATGGTCGGAATTAGGGGCTAACATCGTGAACGGCGAGTCCGTGCCTGACATTCTGTCACTGATGGAACGACGGCAGATTCTTACGAGTCTGCAGACCAAGCGGATCCTGAAGGGAGACACCGACGGCCTTGTGCTCGGACGTTACAAACTGATGTATCGGAATGCGTCCGGCAGTTTTGCGCGGGTGTATCGAGCGGAAGCAGTTGACGATGGTTCGGTCGTGGCTGTTAAGCTGCTCCGTGATCGCTGGGCAGCGGATCCAGAAGCCGTTGCCGGGTTTAATCGTGAAGCACGGATTTGTCAGCGATTCAAGCATCCCAATATCGTTCCCATTTACGATGTCGGAAGTGAAGGGGGCTTTCACTACTTCACGATGGAGTTCGTCGAAGGCGGAAACCTGCGGGACTTCATGCGCATCCGACAGACACTGTCGCCTGCGGAAGCAACACGTTGTATCTACGAAATCTGTGCGGGGCTGGAATACGCTCTGCGACAGGGAGCCACACATCGCGACTTGAAACTCACGAACGTGTTAATGAGCAGCAGTGGCGTCGCCAAACTGGTGGACTTCGGGCTGGCTGGTGCGGATTCGCCATCGCATGCCGGCACCAGCGATGACGTTCATCGCGCGCTGGAGTATGCTTCGCTGGAACGAGGCACAAACGCGCCGAACAACGATCCACGCAGCGATCTGTTTTTCACGGGTGCAATGATGTTCGAATTGCTGACCGGCGAGCCCGCATGGGCACCCACGCGAGATCGTGATGAGCGGAAGCAGTTGTCACGTTATACGAATACTCCACGAGTTAGTGCGGTAATCCCGAACCTGCCTGAGTGTGTCACATTGATCGTGGACCGACTGATGCAGATTAGCCCGCATGATCGCTATCAGTCTGCAACAGAAGTACTGGTTGACCTGAAAACGGCGTTGATTGAAGTTGGCGAATGGACGTCGGACGACGAAGAGATCAGCATCGAAACAGACGAATTTGAACCGTTTCAATTGCTGATTGTGGACAGCGTGAAGAAGAGAATAGAGGCACTATCGGAGTACTTTGAGAAGCACGATATTGAAGTGACGTTTGTTTCACATCCGCAAGTTGCTATGGAACGTCTGAAGGGTAAAGAGCCGCCCACCGGGTTACTGATTCTCGCGGACAACTTCACCAGTGAAACCATGGATCTCTTCCCGCAGGCTCAGGCATACGGCAGGTCGATGAAGATTCCCTGTCTGGCTGTGTTCCCGAAAGAAAATCAGGCAGAGGTCGACAGCCGGATTCGCAGCACGCGATACGGGGCGACGGCATTTCAGCCAGTCACGCTGCGAGATATCCGTAAGCACTTTGAAGAGGTGATCGCAATAACGCGCGGGGGCTGATCGGTTGGTTCATCCCGACAGGCAGAGCTGCTCAGGGATCCAGCCACGAAGTCGCGGCAGGTTGTTGCCACGAACCTCAGCCGGCCTCACTCCGTCGGACAGAAATGAACAATACCCGGGTTAGTCGGGTCGTCCCCAAGGGACTGAACCACCTTTGAACGATATTGGGCCAGTAACGGAAAAAGGACGCATGGGAAATCCCATGCGTCCTTTGTGGTTACGCTTCTATGACTGGTCGGCGACCGACCTTCAGGCGGCAGAGGTCAATGATCGTAAACTCTGAGCCCAGCGAATCCAGTCCGTTACTTCCTCAAGATCTGGTTTCCTGCCGCCTCGCACGATTCGCTCGCCTTCTGACGTATCAGCAAACGGTCCAACCACTGCCATCAGGTCGACGGGCCGTTTGGAAGCCAGCTGTTCTGGCTCCATGATTCCACAGGCGACAAGGATCTGTGAATCATGGCCACGGAGTTCCGGAATCTGACAAACAAGCCGAGCCTGTGCCTGCCATTGCTCGATGGTCTCTGTCGTGATACGTCGCTTGTTCAGGCGAGTACTCACCTCAAGGGCTTTGGCGTTCAGTAAATCGTCAACAGAGTAGATCCCGACTGCGCCCAGGTATTGAGCTGTCTTGGGACCAATAGATGGAGCGGCTTCGACGTCATCAGAGCGGTTCAGGTAGAACCGCAGCTCTCGCACAGAATCAGTGCTTTCGCTTTCCTGCCGTTCCGAAGTCCGGTAAGAAGAAGAATGCTGGGCCACACGCTCGCGTCGTCGAGAGATCCGTTCGTCGCGAGTACGACGAGAGCTTGCCGACAATCGCGGGCGTGGCTGCCGACGTCGTGTTGTCCCAGACTGCGCAATTCTTGCCCGACGATAATTGACGCCATCTGTTTCGCCGCTTCGTGCCAGTTGAGCCGCGTGCGCTGGGGAATTATGCCGATCGGAGGTTCGCACGAAGTAACGCGATCGCGATTTGCGAGCTTCCGTCAACGTCCGGGCGTGTTGTGACCAACGACTCCAGTTGATCGCCTGCTGCCTGTCGACGGTACGTCCTGATCGTCGGTAGCGAGACCCGACCGGGGTGTCCTGAAAAGCGACAACGGCGTTGTAAACCGATTCCGGACGCATACGGCTTAGCTCAACGGTGTTTTGAATCCCCGCGGCATACAGGAGTTCCGCATCACTGCGTCGCAGCATCGGCACCTGTGTCGCGAGTTCCGCCTGCCCACGCCACGCTCGAATGCGGTCGCGATTGATCGAGTACCCGTGCTGTCGGAAGCGAGCTTCGAGATCGTCAGCGGACAACGAGAGTAATTCATCAATCGTTTCGATTCCGGAAGCTCGAAACGCTTCCACTTCGGCGACCGTCAGCCCTGACAGGTCTTCGACAGAGTTATCGACTTCAAGATAAAAAAGCCAGTTCGGATTTTCCTGAGGACGTTGTACCGGCACGGGTGGCGACGGGTACATCGGAGCAATTTTTGGTGGCGCGACCGGAATGCTCAGCAATGGTCGCGGCATGTCCACAGGCATGACATCCGGCTCGGGTTGGAATGCGGATGCGATGGGTTGCTGCGGTTCCAGATATCGAATACCTGCGTTTCGGCATTTGAAGAGATTCAGGATTTCGTTCTGACAGGTAAAGAAAATGATCTGCTGACCGTCATCCGCAACGTCCATCAGCAGGTCCGCAACCGCTTCGGCTCTGTCGTCGTCTGCCGTGATGAACACATCGTCCAGAATCAAAGGACACCGTTCGGCATCCTCAGCACGATGTTGGATCAGTGCCAGACGCAATGCCAGTGCCACTTGATCTCGCGTACCGCGACTTAGCTGCTGGATCGTCTGTGGGCGTCCTGCCTGCCGAGTTGTTGCGATAATCTGCGATCCTGCGTCATCTGCGCTAAGCTGGAAACATTCATCGTCCGTCAACCGTGAAATGTACTCGGAGGCCAGATCCAGGACGCCCGGCGTACGATACTGTTCGAGGCGTTCAATGACGATTCGCAGATTGGCTTCCGTACGTTCCAGAGCATTCCAGCGGTTCTGAAGGGCTTCGAGCTGTGCGTCGACGTTGGCGATGGCGGTTTTGAGTCGATCGATGTCGCTCAAGCTGCCAACAGGTTTCATGCGGCTGCGTAGTTCCACGAGCTCGTGTTCGTGACGTTGAATTCGGTCCTGAACCTCGCGTCGTTCTGTCGTCAATTCTTCAAGTCGACGTCGCATGCGAGCCAACTCGGCTTCGACTTCTGCGATGTTGCCACGTGTTGTCGGAACATTGGTGCAGGTGCGACGAAATTCTGCGTGAGCATGAGACTGGCATTCGACGCTGTGATCGAGACTGGCGGGCAGGACGTCTTCGCTGCGGCTGAGTTCTTCTCGAAGACCATCGATTTGACCCTGCAGCACCGCATCTACATTTTCGATGTCCTGTAGCGTTCGCTGACCAAGCAGAACTTCCAGTGATGCTTCCTGAGCAGCAATTGCAGATTCATGTTTCTTCACGTAGTCACACAAAGAAAACACTTCGCCGCGAATGTGCTCACCAACGACTTCACGGTCGCCACCACTTAGCGGACTGTGGATGCCTGTCGTCATGCCGTCCGCTGTCTCCATCCTCTGTTCAAGACGCGACACCAAAGCGCGAATCGACTTCAGAGAATCGTTACCTTTCAGACGTGAAGCTGCGGGTTTCGCCAGCACGGAGATCTCCTGTTGAATGGAGCGCTGTATCGCAACCCAGCGCTGCTGACGCGCCATTAGTTCCGAAATTTGATTCTCGATGGCTCGACGATCAAGGCTGACTACATTGCGTCGTCGCAGGACTTCCAAACGTTCTTCCAGTCGGCGAATCTCTGCCTGAACTTCCGTGATTTGCTGATCAAGGGATGCCAGAGCTGTTCGCAGTCGGCGAAGTTCGGCTTCAGTTTCCGCGATTCGCGCAGGAAGCTCCGGTGATGTTCGACGAATCTCAGCCAATTCGTGTGTCAGACGGTCTCGCTGTTGTCGCAAGTGCGTCATTTCCTGTCGCAGACCGTTCTCCCGTCCGTTGCCTTCCCGATCGCGAACCGATTGTTCGATAGCACTCTGAGCGCGATGGATCTCTTCTTCCGCGCCAGGCTGTCCGCTGTCGTCGAGGCAAAGTCGCGTCAGCAGATCGAAGCGAGCCGCCTCCTGATCGCCGACACTGAAGATTTCACGATAGACTGTTTCATTGATCCATTGTGACAGTTCGGCCTGTGTCGCTGGCACTGAAACGCCGGTCGCCAGGTCCATCATCGACAGATCCGACGCGATTCCACGGCTGCGTTCCCGTGCAATGCGACGAGAACGCCCGTGAGATTCCAACGTCAACGATCCGCCAGATCGAGCATCGTCAGGCTGATAGCCGGTGTGTTCAGTAGTGTACCCGAACAGTAAACCGCGAAGAAAGCTGACAGCGGTCGTTTTCCCACTGCCGTTGTTACCGTAGACAACGGTCACCCCTGGCGGCAGATCGCGGAGAAGTGTGTTTTGGAGAACCCCGAATCTCTCAACTGAAATATCGACAAATCTCATGACTAAATTCCTCTTGGTTTCAAAAGTCGGGCCTCATTGCCCCACTGCTCGCATAAGTGATTCTGGCCCGCGAACTGGAACAGCGACTTATGCAGCATCTCTCAATAACTGTAGCCCCACGATGAGCTCGTCCGGCACACCATGTCCGCCTCGCAGGACGCTCGTTGAGCAATCATAGTTGTCGACTCCATGTGTCGTGACACTTCCGGTGACCACATCAAAATACTCTTCCACGGCAGCGCCCCCCGCGGTCAGCAGCTGCAGATCAGACGCTTCACGAAATTGAATTCGTCGCGGCCAGACACCCTGATGTCCAGCTTCCAGCTGATTTCTGAGACGACCCAGCAGGTGATCTTCCTGCAATCCGGACACTTCATGAGACTCGCCACTGAGAGATGCATTCACAATCCAGTCAACGATCACCGTTTGCCCCGATGTGCGTTCCAGCGACTTCGAAGCTTGAGTAATTTCGCTGACCAGTCGGTCACCTGTCGTCTGTGCAGAAAGCTCCAGCGCCTCGCAGGCAAAACGCACAGGGTTCGTGACAAAGAAGGCGGAAGTCATCGATTGGGCGTTCAGATCCGCATCAACGACGATGCAGCCACAGTTCCATGTTTCTTTGTTGTTTGTTGTCTGAACAGCTCCGGCAGTCAGCGACAACGATCGTTGACCGGATATCCGGTCACAGTTTGCACTGGGCTGTACAGCAGGAACGGCGCGATAGCTGAGCCGTTCCGAACCGGGCTGACTTGCAACCGCGTGAGCTCCGGTGGAAATCACCAGAGCATTAGACTCGTCAACGTGATGAAGCTGCGTCATCAACTGAACATCGCCGTGCCTACTCTTCGTGACATGCAGCGATTCGGATCGATTCAATACGACATCGCAAATGCCTCGCAGCGCCTCGGCTGTGCGATGATCATCAGCGACCGCGGCAATCTGAATGCGGTTGTGTCGCAGCGGGACGAATTGTTCTGACAGCCAGTGTACGACGGAGTCGAGGTCTTCTGTCGAATCGCAGACGGAACCAGCAATGAACAGAAAATCAGCCTGTTGAGTTATCGCTGTTTCGATGACGTTTCTGACTGCGTGCCGCACGCTGGATGTTGCGAGCTCAAGCAACCATGTTGGTGGACTGGCAATGCCGACGAGTGGGGTGCCCAGTCTTAGAAAATCGGTGTGAACGAATCGGATCGTTGACATCATCAATGCCTCCCTGCATCGGCCGAAATCGCTTTCAGCAACTTAAAACAGACTCAATCCATGAGTCTCACCACACCGCCAGTAATATGGAAAACACGGCTATGTGGGTTTCTGACTTAGAAATCTACCGAATCCTCAAAATGCTGCCTAGATCATTTCGGCGATTTTTGCCGAAGCCATCTTTGGTGGGCAATTAACGCCGGTCAGGCGTGATTGTAACTGCAGCTGAGGCGAAATAACGTCCCAGTCCCTATGCTGGCCAGAGCGTGGACTCCCGTTTTGGCGACGATAGCGACAAATCAGACATCGCTGCTTTGCTGCGATGTCGCAGGGTCCTGTTCACTGGTCTTCTGCGAAGTTTTGATGGCACGAGCGATATCGTCCAGCATCACAATCTTCTGCCAGATTTTGCGGCTCAGACCGTTGGTGAGCGTTTCGATGTCGTTCACAGCCGCGACGACCACCGGGTCCGGAAGACTCTGAGCGTATAGGGCGGCCAGCTTTCCGACGAGGGACAACATTTCACTGCAGTAATCCAGATACCTCGTCAGCTGAAACGGTGTCAGCACGCGCTTGGGTGACGACTTCGTTGGCGTGGCCGCCGGGTTCATGATCTGGCTGGGGTCTTTGGTGAGTTGATGCATGTCGATTACATGTGAGATTGCTCGCAGGTCGTGCAACACTTGCAGGGCTCGAGTTCGCTTGACTCGCACTTCAAGGCTGAACAAAAACAGCAAGGCCGCACCCACGAGGATGATCTCGTTTGTAGCGGATTCGATCAGGGAAATCGTATCTGTGACGCCAACCTCATCGGAACGAGTCTTCATGAGTTCATTGACACCAAAACCGATAATCGCGAGTGCGATCACCAGAACAGCAACCACGGCCAGACGCAGACCAAAGTGCGGACGATCGATCCATGCAATCTTCTCTTGAGATTCTTTGGCGATGTCCCTGAGTTCGTCGACGACGCGTTCCAGGCTTGTGCCTTCAAACCGTTCCCGGATACGCTTCTTCAGCGTTTCCAGCGTCTCAATGGTCTGTCCAGCGTCGAGTTGTCGGTACGTCATAAAGTTTCCCGTAGTACGGATCGTGGAACCGTTGCCTTGACTTGCTGCTGGTCGAAACGAGGACCATGCTGCCCCGGATCTTAGATTTTTATGTATTCAGCAGTCTCACAGAAACCGCAGCAATGAAAAATGGCGGATTTGAGCCCCTCCCAGACTCCGGACGTGATTCCGATCTCCGATTTTCAGCGATCGTTCTGAGTACTGCCCCTAAACCTGACTGGAGCGGATCGTTATACTACGCGAACTCCGCCCGACATTGTGTGTCGGGTATTCTGTGTTTTTGCTAATAAAACTCGATTCAACACACGAAGTTTTTCCATGTCCGACCGGCGAAATCTGTTCAACAAAGTCTGGGACCTGCACACGGTCCGTACTCTGCCAAATCAGCAAACTCAGCTGTTTATCGGCTTGCACCTGATTCATGAGGTGACCAGCCCGCAAGCGTACGAAATTCTACGAGACCGCGGACTGAAGGTTGCCTATAGAGAACGCACGATCGCCACTGTCGACCATATTGTGCCGACCGCAGATCAGTCGCGTCCGTTTAAGGACCTGCTGGCCGAACAAATGATGTCGGCCATTGAGAAAAACTGCGACGAATTCGGCGTCACTCTATTGGACCTGAAAGACGGCCGCCAGGGCATCGTGCACGTGGTTGGTCCCGAACAGGGACTTACACAACCGGGCATGACGATCGTTTGTGGCGACAGTCACACCAGTACACACGGAGCGTTCGGCAGTATCGCCATCGGCATCGGTACCAGCAACGTGGCTCAGGTGCTGGCGACGCAGACGATGTTTCTTGACCGCCCAAAAGTCCGACGCATCGTCGTCAACGGCGATCTTGCTCCCGGTGTCTACGCCAAGGACGTGATTCTGCACATCATCCAGAAACTGGGTGTTCAGGGCGGAGTCGGCTATGCCTATGAATATGCCGGTTCAACCTTCGACGCGATGTCGATGGAAGAACGCATGACGGTTTGCAACATGAGCATCGAAGGTGGAGCTCGCTGTGGTTACATCAATCCGGATGAGAAGACGGTCGAATATCTTTGTGGGCGTCCGTATTCTCCACAGGGCGACGAATTCGAAGCGGCCACTGAATGGTGGCTTAGCCTGGCATCAGGCGACGACGCAGAGTTCGATGATGAAGTGGTGTTCAACGCCTCGGACATTGAACCAACCGTCACATGGGGAATTACGCCAGCTCAATCAGTCGGCATTAGCCAGCCATTGCCAATCCTGAGCGAATGTCCGGTCGGCGAACGGGTGCTGTTGGGAGAAGCGTTGGAATTCATGGGACTTGCGGAAGGGCAACCAGTAATGGGAACGCGGATTGATGTCGCGTTTATCGGTTCCTGCACCAATGGTCGTATCAGCGACCTGCGTGAGGCAGCTCGCATCGCCGCAGGACACAAAGTCGCGCCGAACGTGAAGGCGATCGTGGTACCTGGTTCCCAGTTGGTTCGTGAACAGGCAATGGCGGAAGGCCTGCACAAGATCTTCGAAGCTGCGGGCTTCGAATGGCGCGGTGCGGGTTGCAGCATGTGTCTGGCGATGAACCCGGATAAGCTCCAGGGACGCGAGGTTTGTGCTTCGTCCAGCAATCGCAACTTCAAGGGACGCCAGGGAAGCCCGACCGGTCGAACTCTGTTGATGAGTCCAGCCATGGTGGCTGCAGCGGCTATCGAAGGCAAAGTGGTGGACATTCGTGAGTTCGGCTGCGTCACCGCCTGATAACGATGTTTAGCAGGCGGTCGTCTGCTTTCTACGACAAATCAACCTTCGCAATATCCGCTCAACAGCACATTAGAAATCTGTGCCCCGATTGAAAGCTCACTGATATGTCAACCAAAATTAAATCCGTCTCCGGCACCGGAATCCCGTTGTTGCTGGACGACATTGATACAGACCGCATTATTCCTGCGCGCTACCTGCGTTGTGTGACGTTCGAGGGGCTTGGGGAATTTGCATTTGAAGATGACCGCCAGCAGGACCCCAATCATCCATTCGACAAAGCGGAATACAAAGGGTCCAGTGTATTGATTGCAGGCCGAAACTTTGGCTGCGGTTCTTCCCGCGAACACGCTCCGCAATCGCTGATGCGATGGGGCATCAAGGCGATTGTTGCCGAGTCGTTTGCCGAGATTTTCTTCGGCAACTGCAGTTCACTGGGAATCGTGGCTGTCCGAGCGACTCGGGAAGACCTGCAGACGCTGGGAGCTGCGATCGAAAGTAATCCGACGACGCAGCTCAAAGTTGATCTGGAATCATTGACGGTCACAGCGGGTGATATCAGCGTCTCAGTGGAAATGGCCGACAGTGCTCGTGATGCTCTGGTTACCGGCGAATGGGATTACCTGGGTCAGTTGCTAAGTGCCGCGGATCAGGTGACTGCTCACGCCGCCACAATTCCGTACCTAAATGGTTTCACAAAGTAGCCGTCACTGTCCCAGTGACGAACTTTGCGGCATGACACCCTTTGCATAACAAGTTGCATTCGCCGTAATGAACGACATCGCGAAAAATTCGGGCGGCCTTGTCCATTCATGAGGCGATGGATTATGTGTCACTGGCTCCGCAAGTGACACACCTCATTTGACGGCTGCCATCACACTCACGCAACAGCGGCCCTTAGAGCAGTTTACTTATTGTTGTGAACGGTGCTGGCTCGCGGGAACCGGCTCACGCAGGACGAAACGCGTCCGCCGCGGCCACAAGTCAGCGAAATTCGCTGTAGTCACATCTGCCTGCATTCCACTGCGCAAATGCCAGCGACGTGCTTTGCACAGCCTGAGATCACGACGACGGCGGTTTATTGGGGGGGAAGTGCTTTCGCGCAAAGTTCGTCCCTGGTGCATCCGTTCTTTGGAGGCAGGCCAAGCGACGGTGGCCACCTGCGATTCACCGCGAAGCGGTTTCAGATAGTAGTAGTCGATGGCCAGCGAAGCGCCACCATCGGAAAGTGTTTCCTACGACCACCGCATCCCTCCGGGATGCGGCGTTTTTTTGTGGGTATGCTCCGGTGGTTTTCGCTGCGTTCGATCACCGGCTATTCTCTCGTAGCCCTCTGGGCTGAATCGCATTCGTCCGTGTTGTACAAGTCAATTCGGCTGCAACCTCCATTCAGCGGATACTCCCGTATGGTCACCACAGTTGGCTGCCACTTTTCGTCTTGCAGAGACGTTGATACCATCTGCGGTGGTCTGGTTCTCCGGCAGCTCAACCTTATTCATTTCCAGGACATCCCAATTCATGACCTGCAAGTTCCCAGCCGTGCTTTGTCTGGCCACTCTGTGCTGTTCCAACGCCGCGTTCGCTGCCAAACAGCCGAATATCCTGTACATCATGTCGGACGACCACACGGCTCAGGCAATCGGAGCGTTCGCAACGCTACTAAAGCCACTGAACCCGACACCAACCATTGACAGACTGGCCGCCGAAGGTCGCTGTTTCGACAACGCGTTCTGCACCAACGCGATCTGCACGCCATCGCGAGCCTGCGTGATCACCGGGCAGTACGACCACATCAATGGCGTCTTTGATCTCAATGGGAAAATCACCAAAGACAAACAGATGCTGCCGATTCAGATGAAGAAGGCCGGTTACCAAACCGCCATGATCGGCAAGTGGCATCTGAAAGAAGAACCAAATTTCGACTACTACAAAGTCCTGCCAGGCCAGGGGAAATACTTCGACCCTGAATTTCGAGTCCAGGGCGCAGAAGCGTGGCCAAAGAACATGGTGTCTCATACAGGACAACATTCGTCCGACGCGATTACCGATTCCGCTTTGGAATGGTTCATGAAAAAGCGTGATCCCAACAAGCCGTTTTTCGTCTGCCATCAGTTCAAAGCACCGCATGACTATTTCGAGAGTGCTCCGCGTTACGACAGCTACCTTGCGGTTACAACAATTCCTGAACCCGCCACGTTGTGGGACATGCCATCGACGTGGGGATCACTGGCGACTCGCGGGGCAGACGACGAACTCATCAGGCACATCGGAACATCGATCGGTCGTCGCAACCCGCGACGAAGTTACGCGCGCGACCTGCCGCAACAGTTCAAGACAGAATTCACCTGGGATTACGACGACCCGAAATTGTCTGACTACGACATCAAACGTCTCGCCTATCAAGCGTATCTCAAAAAGTATCTGCGCTGTGTGAAAGGCGTTGACGACAACCTGAAACGCCTGTTTGACTACATGAAAGAAGCTGGCATCTACGAAAATACGCTGATCGTATACACCGGCGATCAGGGCTTCTGGCTGGGCGAGCGAGACTATCAGGACAAACGCTGGGCCTACGATGCATCAGAACGGATGCCGCTGATCGTACGATATCCCGCGGCCATTCCTGCTGGCACTCGCAGTGACGCGATTATCGAAAACGTCGACTTCGCGCCGATGATGCTGGACTTTGCGGGGGCCGAGATCCCCGCATCTGTTCAGGGGACATCATTTCGCGCAATTTGCGAATCCGGTGAAGAACCCGCTGATGCCAAACAGGCCACTTACTATCGCTATTGGATGCACATGGCTCACCATGACAATCCTGGCGAAATGGCGATCCGCACGAAGACTCATAAGCTGATTTACTTCTACGGCTGCGATTACAAAGGCGAAAACCAAACACCGCCGGCGTGGGAATTTTATGATCTGCAGAAAGATCCTGACGAATTGAACAACGTCTACGATGATCCCGCATATGTCGAGATCCGCTCTTCTCTGAAAACACAGTTCGCGAAACTGCGCACGGACATCGGCGATGATGGTTCACACTATCCAGCGTGCGAAAAAGTCGTCCAGGAGTTCTGGGACTACAGCGATGAAGACCGGCAGAAAGCGGTCGAAATCTCACACGCATTCCTCAAACGTCGTGAAGCCAGCCTTAAGTAAAAGTAAGAGTCTGGCCGCAAAGCAGGAACGTAT
>CALFOL010000907.1 GCA_937919915.1 uncultured Planctomycetaceae bacterium | reverse complement strand
CCAAATACCAAATCATCCCGATTCCATGAATACCAATCTAAGATTGGCAGCTACCGATCGGCAGCAGCGATTTGCTCGGTATTTGGACTCGAACCGGAGAGTCGGAAGCGTCTGAAGGAGGTGTCTCCTGGAATACCGTCTTATCGCAGGCATCGTCTGTTCTGATCGGATTATACAAATCGCTCTAAATTCATCTCGCGACCCCCAAAAGGTTTTCTCGATTCGTGACACTTCGAGTACGATTCAAATCCTGCTTTGTGACGATCCCGCCTCGACCACCTTCCTCCAATATGCAAACTCGTCTCGCGCAATTAATTGCGGGGACCATGCTGCTGGCAGCAACCACTGTTTCCGCACAGCCTGGTCCGCAAGCTTCGCAAACGTTCAGCGGCCATCTGGGCGCGGTGACGATGGCGGACTTCACGCCGGACGGCTTGGTCGTCGGAACGTCAAGTGCCGACCACTCGCTGAAACTCTGGAATGTCGCCACCGGCAAAGAGCTGACAACGCTGGCCGGGAACGCAGCGCCCGTCAGTTCGATGGCGATCAGCCCGAACGGACGCGTGCTGGCCAGTGGAGCTCGGGACAACACGATCCAGCTGTGGGACATCCCGCAAACAAAGCCGCTGCGAATCTTGGCGGGGCATCAGTCCGCTGCGACTGCGTTCGCCTTCAACGCTGAAGCGACGCTCTTTCTCTCCGCCAGTCGCGACAAAACGGTCCGCCTGTGGGACACACAAAAGCAGGGCGACCCGATCGTCCTCGAAGGTCACTCGGCCGAAGTGACGGCTGCTGCATGGCGAGCGGACCGGAATCAGTTCGCCACCGCCGATGCCGCAGGTTTCATTCGACAGTGGCGCACGATCGACAATTATCCGGAAGGCACGATTGGAACGCATCGAGGTGAAGTCACCGCGCTATTTTATCACTCGAACAACCAGCAGATGATTTCGACGGGCACGGATGGCCTGGCCAAAGTCTGGCAGTTGCCGATCATCGCACCTGCGGAAATCGCCAGCCCAGAACAGCCGATCGACCTTGCCACCATCAGTACAGACGGACAGTTGCTCGCGACCGCGGGAAGCCTCAACGATCGCCCGACGATTGTGATTCGCAAGGTCGAAGACGGATCGATCGTCGTTTCCCTGCTCGGACACGAAGCTCCCGTCACCGCGCTGGCTTTCAACAGCAACCACACGCGTCTGGTTTCCGGTTCGGAAGATAAGACGGTTCGCGTCTGGGACATCGCTGACGCCAAGTTCCCCGAGCTTCTGAAATACACCGGACACGAAGCGGCGGTCCGGGCCGTTGACTTCGCCGACACGGCAAGCGTCCTGTCGGCTGGTGCTGACATGAAGATCCACCATTGGAACCTCGCCGACGGCAAGCTCGTCCGCAGTATCGAAGGTCACACCGGTGAGATCCGTGCGTTGGCGGTTTCCGCCACGACCGTTGCTTCAGCGTCGGCTGATGGAACCGTTCGGCTGTGGAATAAGAGCAACGGCACCGCCCTGCGGACGATGCAGCACGGCTCGCCTGTCAGGCATGTTGCCATCAGCGTGGATAATTCGAAGGTCGCGGCATGGGGCGATAATAAGCAGCTGAAACTCTGGCAGGCGACGGACGGCGCGTTATTAACAACCGTTGATGCGGCAGCCGGCGATTTGACGTCTCTGGCGTTCAGCCCCAACAATCTGCAACTTGCGGCAACCGTGGGCAACGACGTTCGCGTCTGGCAGGTCAACGGTGGCGGCGAATTGCAGTTCTTTCCCGAACACGCAAAGCAGACAACAGCCGTCTCATATCTGCCCGATTCAAAAACGCTGATCTCAGTCGACGCCGGTAATGGATTCAGACGCTCAACGGTGTCCGCCCTCCGGTCGATCGTCGCCCACGAAAACAGCATCGTTGACGCGGCTTTGTATCAGGGCGGAAACGCACTCGCGACGGTTGCCGGCGACGGTATCGTGAAACTGTGGACGACTTCCAACGGCCTGCTTGCACGGGAGATTGCCGCCGAAGATGCGAAGTTGCTTTCGGTCGCTGCCACCGTCAACAGCCAGTTCATCGCCGCTGGTGCCCAGGACGGGCGCGTCTTCGTCTGGAACAGCGGAAACGGAACATTGACGGCGGAATTAAAAACACCTGCAGCGGCAACATCGCTGTCCTTCAGCAACGAAACGGCCCTGAAGCTGGCAGTCGCAGGAGCCGATCAAAAGCTCCGCTTCTACGCGGTGACTGACCAGAGCCTGTTGCAGGAGGTCGCTGTCGATTCGCCGATGCAGAAGATCGCGTTTTTGCCGGATAACACCCGCGTCGCCGCGGCCCACGAATCGGGTGCCCTGGCAGAATGGGCTTACGCCTCACCCGTGTTGACACGCAACATGACCGGGCACGGCGGCGGCGTCTTTAACCTTGTTTTCAGCAACGACGGTACGACGCTAGTGTCCGCCAGTGCCGACAAAACGGTTCGCCTCTGGAACGCGGTCACCGGCCAGCAGATGCGGACGCTCAGCGGGCACCAGGGAGTGGTCTTCGGCCTTGATCTGAGTGCGGATTCGTCGTGGATCGTTTCAGCCGGAGGAGACAGTACGATTCGGCTGTGGGATCTGCTCAGTGGACGTCAGCTCAAACAGATCAACGCCCCAAGCCCACTTTATACGGTTGCCATTCATTCCGACGGGAAGACCGTTGCCGCGGCAGGGATCGATCGCAAAGTGTTCGTCTACGACGTTTTCAGCGGGGCTTTGCAGGCCACGCTGGAAGGACATCCCGATTACATTTACCGAGTCACTTTCAATCACGCTGGCAACCGTCTGCTGTCCTGCGGTTACGGCGGCCACCTGATCGTTCGGGACTTCCCCAGTGGAAAACAATTATACGCGACGCGCGCACAGGGCGTGTTGAACTCTGTCGCCTACTCGCCCGACGATTCCAAAATCGTTGTGGCATCCGATAATGGAACCGCTCAGATTCTGGATTTACCAACCAACGCACGCTGACATACTCCAGGAGGAGTTTCGATGAAGAACGACATTCGCATCTGTGTCACGACGATCATCCTTTTAGCCGCGAACACCAACGTTCAGGCGGATCCGTCCGATTTTCCCGGTCTCGGAGCACCCGGCGCTTTGACGGAAATTGTTTTCGAGCAGGGTGGCGAGTCCATTCTGCGGGGTAAGAACGCGCGGCAGCAAGTTGTCGTCACGGGCAGGTACACCAGCGGCCAGTCAAACGATTTGACTCATCAGCTGACGTACAGTGTCGACAATCCCGCGATCCTGCAGATCGACGAAGCTGGGTTGGTCATGCCGCTGGCTGACGGTGAAGCCACAATTACGGCACGCGAACCGGGCGGCAAACAGACCACACTGAAGCTCACGGTCGAACGCTGCAAAGAGCAGCTTCCGGTGAACTTCGCCAACGAAATTGTGCCAATCTTCACCAAACTGGGCTGCAACGCCGGTGGCTGCCATGGAAAGTCAGACGGTCAGAATGGCTTCAAACTGTCGTTGCTGGGTTTCTACCCCAATGATGACTACGAATACCTAGTGAAGGAAGATCGCGGTCGGCGAATCTTTCACGCCGACCCGGAATACAGCCTGCTGCTGACAAAACCTTCGAACAAGTTGCCGCACGGTGGCGGTCATCGTTTGTCGCCGGGCGGCTACGAATGGCAGTTGATCAGCAGCTGGATTGAACAGGGGACGCCGTATGGCGAGGAAGACGATCCGGTGATCGAAAGCATTGACGTGTTCCCGAAGACGCGGTCGATGAATCCCGAAACCCGTCAGCAGTTGATCGTGATCGCTCACTACAACAACGGCACGACTCGCGATGTTACTCAAATCGCGTCTTACGAGGCCAACGAAGCGGAGATGGCATCTACGACGTCCACCGGGCTGATCACGACGGCCGACATCCCCGGTGACGTGGCGATTATGATTCGCTTTCAGAGCCAGGTCGCTGTCTTCCGAGCGAATGTGCCGCTGGGCATTGAAGTCAAAAGTGTCCCTCCGGAACGCACATTCGTCGATCAGCACGTGTTTGCGAAACTTCGGAAGCTGGGCATTCCGCCGTCCGAATTGTGTGACGATCCGGTGTTTATCCGCCGTGTGACCGGTGACATCGCCGGTCGGCTGCCCACCGCCGAAGAAGCTCGTAGATTCATCAACGACAACAATCCAGGCAAACGCGACAGGTTGATCGATGACCTGCTGAACAGTTCCGGCTATGCCGACTACTTCGCCAATAAGTGGGCAAACGTCCTGCGAAACAGTCGCGCTAACGCAAACGACATCCCGTACACGTTCGCCTTCCACGCCTGGATTCGTCGCGCGTTGCAGCAGAACATGCCTTACGATCAGTTTGTCCGGAATGTCGTTGCGGCATCCGGCGATCCCGAAGCCCATCCGCCATCGGCATGGATCAAGGTTACGGCGACTTCGGCAACTCAGATGGAAGACACCGCCCAGCTGTTTCTGGGACTGCGGATTCAGTGTGCTCGCTGCCATCACCACCCGTTCGAAAAGTGGAGCCAGAACGACTACTACAGCTTTGAGGCATTCTTCACGCAGGTGGGCCTGAAGCCAGGCCGCTTCGCGATGAACAACATCCGAAATGCGGTCTATCATAAAGACGGTGTCGCCACAGCAAAGAATCCGCGAACGGGTGCCACACTCAAGCCGACGGGACTCGGTGGCGAGCCGCTCGACATTCCCGCTGACGAAGATCCGCGGCATCATCTGGTTGACTGGATGAGTGCTCCGGAGAATCCCTTTTTCGCCCGAGCTCTCGCGAATCGCTACTGGAAACATTTCTTTGGCCGCGGCATCGTCGAGCCGGAAGACGACATGCGAGTCACCAACCCGCCATCGAATCCGGAACTGCTGGACGCGCTGGCTGCTCACTTTGTGCAGAGTAAGTTTGATATGAAGGATCTGATTCGTCAGATCTGCCGCTCCAGCACGTACCAGTTAAGTTCTGAGCCAAACGAGTACAACGCGCGCGATACGCAGAACTTCTCCACCTTCTATACACGGCGATTGAACGCCGAGCCGCTGTATGACGCCATCAATCAGGTCTCCGGCGTGCAGGCCCGCTTTGCTGGTGTTCCTGTGGGCACACGCGCCACGCAGTTGCCGGACAATGGTTTCAACGACTATTTCCTGCAGGTCTTTGGCAAACCCGAAGCCGCCAGCGCGTGCGAATGCGAACGCAGCGCGGATGCAAACCTCGCGCAGTCTCTGCATCTGCTGAATTCGACGGACATCCAGGGTCGACTGACCAACGGCAACGGCCGCGCTCGCCAGTTGGCTCAGAACGAGGAACTGACCGACACGCAGAAAGTGACGGAGTTATATTTGTGGGCTTATGCCCGTCCCCCGCGCGACGAGGAAGTGACGTTTGTCCTGTCGCACATCGAAAACTACGAAAATAAGCAGCAGGCTTATGAAGATATCCTGTGGGCGATCTTCAATACGAAAGAGTTTTTGTTCGTGAGATAGTGTTTTGACAGCTGTAGGTGGATTTCTATGAAATCCACACATGACAAAGGCGAGTGGATGCTGAATTCAACGCGAATTGTTGTAGAGAGTGTGCTTTTAGGGTTGGGCGGATTTCGCAGAAATCCGCCGACGGCCGGGGCCGCGAAGACCCCGCGACGAATGACTGCCATCGCAGTCGTTCTGTCTTTCGCAGCGCAATCGGCCTTCGCCCAACTGCCGGCGAGTCACCTGGACGGGATTTTTCCAGCCGGAACACAGGTCGGAACAACGGTCGACGTGACACTCACCGGCAATGACCTGGACGATGCCGCGGAACTGCACTTCTCACATCCCGGCATCACGGCCAAACCAAAGATGGCGGAACCGACTGCGTTCATCAAAGAGCCGCACGCGATTCCCAGTCAGTTTGTCGTGACAGTGGCTGGCGACGTTCCCGTCGGCACGTTCGACGTGCGTGTTCGCGGCAAATACGGACTTTCGAATCCGCGCGTGTTCGATATCAGCAGTCTGGCGGAATTGACAGAAACCGAACCGAACAACGAGTTCGAGCAGGCCACCGAAATCACGCTGCCACAGATCATCAACGGTCAGATCAACGCCGCTGCCGATGTCGACCTGTTTCGCTTCACCGCTGCGGCCGGACAGAGAATCCTGTTCGATTGTCGCGCACGCTGCATCGATTCGCTGCTGAATCCTGTGCTCAGCATTCACGACGCCACCGGCCGCGAGCTGATGAATAATCCCCATAGTCATGCGGGCGAGGCGCTCATCGATTTTCTGGTTCCTGCGGCCGGTGAATACCACGTGCGAATCACTGATACGTTCTATCGCGGAGGTCTGAACTACGTGTATCGGCTGGCGATTGGTCCGCTGCCGCATATCGACTATATCTTCCCGCCCGCTGGCCCGGCCGGATCGAATAATCAATACACAGTCTACGGCTGCAACCTGCCGGGCGGTCAGCCGACCGAATTACTTGTCGATGGCAGACGTCTGGACAAGCTGGCCGTTAATGTCACGTTGCCGGCAGACCCTGCCAGTCCTCAGCCGATGAATGGCCGCGTGGAGCCACAGCAGGCCTTCACGGACGCGGTCGAGTATCGTGTGCCGGGGACGCGTGTTTTCTCAAATCCTGTATGTGTCGGCATTGCCACAGCCCCGGTTGTTCTCGAAGTCGAGCCCAACAACACGGCGCTGCAGGCTCAGAAGCTGACTCCGCCGTGCGAAGTTGCCGGTCAGTTTTATCCTCAGCGCGATGCCGACTGGTATTCGTTCGACGCCAAACTTGACGACACATACACAATCGAAGTGCTCTCGCATCGACTGGGGCTGCCAACCGATCCGCAGCTTGTCATTCAACAGGTCACGATGAATGACAAGGGCGAAGAACAGGTGAAGGTGCTGCCGACTGTTGACGACATCGGCAATCGTGATCGAGCCTGGTTTGATACACGGACCAGTGACACTTTGTACAAATTTGTGGCTCCGGTCGATGCGACGTATCGAGTTCGGGTTCGAGACGGGTACAGTTCGCTCCGCAGTGATCCGCGGCTGGTTTATCGTCTGGCCGTGCGCAAACAGCAGCCCGATTTCCGTCTGGTCGCCGTGCCGCGCGATCCGTGGGGAGCGCTCGTCCTGCGCAAAGGAGACCGTTCCACGATCGATGTGCTGGCCGAGCGACGAGACGGTTTGACGGAACCAATCACGCTGTCGGTGACAGGATTGCCGGCGGGCGTGACCAGTTCTGAAGTCACGCTGGGACCCGCCATGAATGTTGCAACACTTGTTCTGACCGCCGCTGCCGATGTCGCTCCCGCGATTGCGAACCTACAGATCACGGGCAAAGCCAGCATCGCCGGTGCCGACGTGACGCACATTGCCCGCTGCGGAACGGCGAATACTTTCATGGCGATGCTGGCAGTGAATCAACAGCCGCAGAACAGCCTGCCCGCGCGTGTCAGTCGCCAGATTGTTCTGTCCGTCGCGGACGGAGTTTCACCATTCGCGATCGAACTAAAAAACGACAAGGTCTGGGAAACCACGCGAGGAGGGATCCTCAAGATTCCGTTTACCGCTACGCGACTCGCCGAATACAAAGGTCCGGTTCAGTGCGTTATTGAGAATCTTCCTGCCAATCTCACCGGCACGACGGTCACCATTGCCCCCGACGGCACTGCGGGCGAGTTTCCTCTGACGCTCCGCACCAACACACCGGCGGGCACATACACGCTGCACGCCGGCGCTTTTGTGACCGCCTGGTCTTACTCCCGCAATCCGGAAGCTGCAGAGGCTGCGGCGAAGCGCAAGGAAGAGATGGACAAGATCGCGGCCGACGCGGCGACTGCCTCACAGGCGGCGGTCACGGCGAAGCAACAGGCCGATAAAGCCGCGACCGATGCCCCCAACGCCGTCAAGGCGACTGAGCTGAAGAAGACTCAGGAACAGAAAATCGAAACCGACGCCGTTGCCGCGCAGAAACTGGCAGACACCGCTGTGACGACGGCCAAAGCCGCAGCCGCCGCGCAGCCGGATGATGCGAACCTGAAGAACGCAGTCACCGCGGCCGAGAAGGCAGCAACGGATGCGACTGCGAACGTGAAAGCCGCGACCGAAGCCGTCGCTGCGGCAGTAAAGGCTTTCGAGGAAGCACAGGCAACTGCCAAAGACACGACGGAAAAAAAAGTCGTGGCCGATGCTGCCGCTGTGGAGGCCGCAGAATTTGCAAAGGCTGCGGTCGCCGAGAAAACAATCACCGACAAGCTGGCCGTCGATACGAAGAATGCCGCCAACCCGAAGAATATCAACTACTGGACCGCGTCGACTCCGATCACAATCAAAATCCACGAGTATCCGATCACGCTCGCGGCACTTCCAGAAACAACAAAGCTGAAGCAGGGTGAGATGGCCGAGTTACCGATCAGTATCACTCGGCTGGTCGAATACGCCGACCAGGTCAGCTTTTCAACGGTCGTCACCGGAGTCGCTGGTCTGTCGATTCCGAACGTCAACATTCCCAAAGATCAGACGGAAATCAAGCTGGCGATCACCGCTGCGGCGAACGCAACGCCAGGCATCCACCAGATTATTTTACGAGTCACGATGAGCGTCAACAATCAGGCATTAACCTTCGATCAACCGTTCACGCTGGAGATCGAAAAGGTTGAGGCGACAAGTTAAAAACGGGGCGGAAGTAATCGCAAAGCGATGGCAGCATATAGCCTCAGGCGTCAGCGGCGTCAGCCTGGGGAATCTCATAACGTAAATTATGAGCCGCGAAGCGGCGACAGCATCGCATCAGGTTGCTGTCGCGGCTGCGCTATCGAACTGAAAAACTGTGAAGAGAAAAACGCACGATGGGTAAACCTTCTTTAATCCGCACGCCTGAACGAGTCTTCGCTATTCGACTTGTTCGATTCGTTGTCTGTGCCATTGCAATCGTCACGCTGCTCCTGGACTCATCTCCCGTGCAGGCCCAGCCAATCGCAATCACCAACATCCAGCGTGCAGAACCTGTCGACTTCCAGAAGGAGATTGTTCCGATCCTGCAGAAAAGCTGTCTCGCCTGTCACAGCACAAGTGAACGGCAGGGCGAACTGGTTCTGGAAACACCGCAGATGATGCTGAAGGGCGGCGATACCGGCGCCGCCGTGGTTGCCGGCCAGGGTGTCCAGAGCCTGTTGCTGCAACTGGCTTCGCATCAGGCCGAGCCGATCATGCCGCCACCGGACAATGATGTCGCCGCAGCGCCGCTGACGTCACAGGAACTCGGGCTGATCCAGCTGTGGATCGATCAGGGTGCGACGGGCAACTCACAGAACGCGACGCTTTCGCCGACAAACTGGAGACCGTTACCGCGCGGTGTGAATCCCATTTACGCCGTCGCCGTTACAGCGGACGGGCAGTATGCCGCCTGCAGTCGCTCTAATCAGATTTTTATCTATCATGTTCCCACGGGACAGCTTGTCACACGGTTAACGGATCCCGCGTTCCAGGTGCAGGCCGGTGACGGACGTCCCGGCGTTGCTCATCTGGATCTCGTGCAGTCGCTGGCCTTCAATCGCGACGGCAACATGCTGGCGTCAGGCGGCTTTCGCACCGTCAAACTGTGGCGTCGGCCGAACGATGTGTTCCGCCTGAAACTCGACACCGCTCAGGAATCCGTCACGGCCGTCGCGGTGAGTCCTGATCGCAAAACGCTGGCGGTCGGTTCAGGCAATGAAGTGAAGCTCTGGAGTCTCTCCGACGGCACACTGGTCCGCTCGCTGCAGGGCCACACGGCCGCTGTGACCGGGCTGCGTTTCGCTGCGGACGGGACCAGCCTGTATTCGTCCTCCCTTGATAAGACCGTTCATCTCTGGTCGCTCGCGGATGGCGCATTGGTCGGTCGCCTTGACACACCGACTGCTGTCAACGCCATCGAACTTGTGACCATGACCGACACAGACGCCACACCACTGCTGGCCATCGCCGACGACGAGAACCTTGTTCGCGTGTACAACACGCCGACGCTGGCTACGCCAATACCAAATATCCCCGCCGCTCCGTCCGCCACTGCGACAACAACCGATCGCAAAGTGATCGCCGTCGCGGGTGCTGAGGGTCTCGTCCGCATTCTGAATCTCGCCGGTGTCGTCAGTAAAGAGTGGAACGTCCCCGGCGCGCCGGTCACCAGTCTGGCTTTTCATCCTCTGGCCACACCGGCGGAAGCTAACGCAGCCGAACCGGTTCCGGTGTTGGCAACGGCGGGAAGCGATGGAGTGGTCCGGCTTTGGAACTACGTGACGGCTGAGTCGCTCGAGGCGTTCCACGGATCACGAGTCGCGATTGAATCGCTCGCCTTCAGCGCGGACGGCAAACAACTTGTCAGCGGTGCTGCGGATGGAGCGATTACGGTCTGGAATCCGGAGAGTGCCGCCAGTGATGCAATCGAAGGAACCGTTCAGCAACTCGCCAGCGTTGTGGCGCTGAGTGTCGATGGCAAGCGACTGGCGACTACGGGTGTCAGTTCCGACCGTCCGGCAATAGTTGTCTTCGATCTTGAAACGAAGAAGGTGTCACATACTCTGCTGGGACACGAAGGACCGATTCGATCGCTGGCGTTCAGTCCCGACGGTTTGCGACTTGTCTCCGGTTCCGCTGACAAGTCGGCGCGCCTCTGGGATCTTGCGGACAGTAAGTTTCCGGAACTGCTTCGCTTCAGCGGACATGCCGGTGAAGTGACTGCGGTGGCGTTCAATTCGAATGCCACACAGGTCATCTCAGGCGCGGCGGATAACACGCTCAAACTCTGGAACGCGGTCGACGCCGTCGAAATCAAAGACTTCCCGGGTCACGTTGGTGCGATTGTGGGTGTCGCATTTGACGCCGCCAGCCAACCCGTGTCCGCGTCCGCTGACAAAACGATCCGCCTGTGGAATTCGGCGAACGGACAGGCCGTTCGAGCCATCACGGCCCCGCAACCGCTTTCCACAATGGCGATCACACGAGACTTCGCCCGCGTCGCAGTGGCGGGTGCCGACAAAGTGGTACGCGTTTATCAGCTCAGCGACGGGAAGCTGCTGGCTTCGCTGGAAGGTCATGCGACCGCCGTTGTCAGCCTCGCCTTTAGCCTCGATGGTACGCGTGTTGTTTCGTCAACAGCCACGGACGCAACCGCGTGGGACACAGCTTCCGGACGGTTGTTGGAAATCGTTCCGATCGCCGGCCTTGCGTCTGCGGTTTACGTGACGGACGTCAACACGCTCGTGACGCTCACGGCTGAACAGATCGAACGCCGCCCTCTGCGTTTTGTCCAGGCCATGGTCGGACTGACGATGCCGGTGACATCGCTGGCATTTCATCCCAACGGGCAGGCCGTCTATGCGTCGTCGGTTGACGGGACCTTGCGTGGTTTCAACCCGACGAACGGACAGCAAACATTTTCCGTCAATCATGCGGCTCCGATTCATGACGCGGCGCTCAGTCCTGACGGCGAGTTTCTGGTGACGGCTGGCGAGGACAAAGTCATCAAAGTCTGGAATTCCGCGAACGGCCAGCCGCTCGCGCCGACGCCGCTGCAGGGATTCGGCGCGGCGGTGCAGTCCGTGACCTTCACTGCAGACGGGACGCGCGTGATCGGCGGCTCAGCCGCGCCCGCGAACGAGGTCCTCGCGTTTGAATTCACCACACGGACACTGGAACAGGGCTTTGTTGGACATACGCAGGCGGTGAACGCTGTCATCGGTCTGGAAGCCCAACGTTTTGCGACGTTGTCGACCGATGGAAGTTTGCAGAGCTGGCCGTTGCTGGCGGTGATGAAACTCGCGGCACACACGCAGCCCATCACGTCGCTCGCCGTCCTGCCGACCGACTCAAAACAACTTTTCTCGGCCAGTCTGGATGGA
Source organism: uncultured Planctomycetaceae bacterium (assembly GCA_937919915.1). Taxonomy (GTDB): domain Bacteria; phylum Planctomycetota; class Planctomycetia; order Planctomycetales; family Planctomycetaceae; genus Fuerstiella. The sequence continues at coordinate 6,983 of CALFOL010000907.1, read as the reverse complement.
ACCGTTCGTCACTGGAACGTCGTCACGGGACAACAGATTCGGCAGTTTAATCATGCCGGACCGATTCAGTCGATCGCCGTGCGACCAGACGGACAGCGGTTAGCTTCTGCCAGCAGCAACAATTCGGTCAAGCTCTGGAACGCTCAGAACGGCCAGCAAATTGCCGAAATGAAAGGCGACCTGCGAGCCAAAACAGTAGTCACGCGGTTGACGCAGGACCAGACAGCCGCCACCGCGCGGCGCGATGCGGCCAAACGTGACTTCGACGCGGCGACAACAGATCTGCCACTGAAAACCACAGCCGCGAAGACAAACGCCGACGCACTGGCGGCCGCGACTAAGGATGCGGAGGAGAAGGCGGCGGTCGTGAAGACAACAAACGACGCGAAGGTCGCTGCCGAGGTGCTCGCCATCCAGGCAGCGGCGGCAGCACAGAAAGCAACGATCGCCAAAGCGGAAGCTGATCGCGTGGCTGCTGAGACGGCGCAGCTGGTGACGGTCGCCACCGCCAGAGCTCAGCGCTTCGCGACACTTGTCCAGCAGTCACCGGAGGATGCGGGACTGGCAGCTGCGAAAGCCGAAGCCGACAAAGAAGTGATCGCTGCGACGGCGAATGCGGCTGCAGCCAAAGCGGCTCAGACGGCACCGGCCAAGGGTGTAACAGACACCACGAAAGCCGTGACAGATGCTGCAGCAATGGTGACTACCACGCAGAAACCTTATAACGATGCGATGGCCGCGTTACGTCCAGCGTTGGCGCTGCAGAACACCACGACACAGTTGAACACGATCGCGGCAAGTGAACTGACCACAGCGACCGTATTGGTTCCGGCGACGCAGGAAAAACTGACCGTTGCCGAAGCGGCACTGGTGGCCGCTCAGACAGTCGTGGCAGACGCACAGAAAGCCGCGACCGAAACGGAACAACCTCAGTATGCCGTGGCGTTCTCACCGGATGGACGACAACTGGCCACCGGCGGCGACTTCCCGGCGGTTCACAGCTGGGACGCAGAAACCGGAACGGCAAACGCCAGCTATGTCGGACATCAGGGAGGCATTCGCTGCCTTGCGTTTGTGTCCGACGCGGAACTTATCAGTGGCTCGGCTGACAAATCGGCGGTGGCATGGGAAGTGAATCCCGGATGGGAACTGGCGCGGACGATCGGTGACGTGAAAGATCCTTCACTGCTGGTCAATCGCGTGCTCGCTCTCGATTTCAACCGCGACGGGTCGCAGCTCGCCACCGGCAGCGGCGAACCTTCCCGCAGTGGTCAGGTCCGTATCTGGAACGTTGCAGACGGCGGCCTGATAAAGTCGTTCGAAAACGCTCATGACGACACCGTGCAAGGCGTGAGGTTTTCACCCGACGGAAAGGTGATCGCGTCGTGTGGCGCTGACAAATACGTGCGAACTTTCGATCTGGCCAGCGGTGAGCTGATTCGCCGATTCGAAGGGCATACACATCATGTGATGAGTGTCTCATGGCAGGGCAACGGACAGGTACTGGCCAGCGCGGGTGCGGATGGCGCGGTCAAGATCTGGAACGCCAAAGACGGCGACCAGACGCGTTCGATCGCCGGTTTCACCAAACAGGTGACTTCGCTGCGGTTTATTGGTGACACGCCAAACATCGCCACGACATCCGGCGACCGGATCGTGAGGGTTGTGAACTCCGCAAACGGAGGCACCGTCAGGGATTTCGGCGGCGCGGCAGAATTCATGCACAGCGTCGACGTCACGCCGGACGGAGCCGTGCTGGTCGCTGGCGGGCACGATAGTGTGTTGCGGATCTGGAATGGGACCAACGGCCAGGTCCTGAAAAATCTCGATCCGCCTGAACCGGAAGAAACGGCGGACGAGGCAAAGCAGGGAGCCGCTCAGGTCGCTGATAAATAACGTTCGGCACACGGAGGACCGCCTTCCTGCCCTCAATGACAAATAACTAATGACAAATCCCGCTTCTCGACCCTCCAGCAGAGTTTCATCATGTCATCACGTCTGCCGCAACATCGCGTTCTCTGCTGTGCTGCCCTCTTTGTGTTGCTCATCGCTCCGCTGTCGGCGCAACAACCGCCGAAACCACTGACCGGCCACACCGACGCAGTGACGAGTGTCGCGTACACGCCGGACGGCAGGATCATCGCAACCTCCAGCTTCGATCGCACGATCAAACTGTGGAACGCCACATCGGGCGCCGAACTGCGAACACTTGCCGGCCACGAAGGGCAGATCCTTTCACTCGCGGTTAGCGCGGATGGACGTTCACTGGTTTCCGGCTCGCGCGACAACACCGTGAAGCTGTGGGACGTTTTTATTCCCGATCCAATCAAACAAACGCTCGCACACGCACAACCATTGACCGAGATCCTTGTCAGCAAAGACGGCGAATGGCTTGTTTCGGGCGGAGCCGACAACGCGGTGAAGATCTGGCAACGGTCTGATGACACCGTGTTGCAGGATCTGAAGGCACACGCTGCGGCGATCACGCGGATCGATCTCCGCGCCGACAAAACTCAGCTTGCCAGCGCTGATGTGGCAGGACGAGTGATTATCTGGAATCCGGTCGATGGCTCGTCGCTTGGCGAAATCGGGGCACATGCGGTGTCGGTCAGTGGTGTCGCCTTTCATCCCACGACGCAGACTCTGTTCAGTACCGGAGTCGATGGTCTGCTGAAGACATGGCAACTGCCGCTGGTTCCGCCCAAAGTGCTCGCCGGAAGTGCCGTACCTCTCACGGTGGTTGCGATTTCTCGCGACGGAAAGCTTTCGCTGACAGGTGGCGCGGATAACGTGATTCGTGTCTTCGATTCGACGCCGGGCGCAGCCGTGCGAACTCTGGCGGGACTGACCGGCCCGGTCACGGCTGTGGCAATCAGTAACGACGCCACATTGAGCGTTGCGGCGGACGCAACCGGTACGATTCGGTTGTGGAATACAGCCGACGGCAAGGATCTGGGACAACTCCTGGGGCATACGGGGCCGGTTCGATCCGTGGCAATCCATCCGGGGAAGCAACAGATTTTATCGGCCGGCAATGACGGCACCGTACGCTTGTGGCGTCTGCCAATCGCCGCCACACCGGTCGCCGGTCATACGCTGCCTTTGACCGCAACGGCAATCAGCGCCAACGGGCTGATTCTGGCCACCGCTTCGCAGGACAAGTCGATTCGTCTGTCCACTCCCGCCACCGGATCTGCAATCCGAGCACTTGCGGGACACCTGCAGCCCACGACCGCTGTCGCCATCCGACCCGACGCGGCGCAAATTGTCAGCGGTGACGCGACTGGTGAGATCCGTTTGTGGAATGCCAACGGGACGGACGAAGGCGTGCTGCTGAGTCACGCTGGAGCCGTCAAAGGACTGGTCTACACCCCGGCAGGCACCAGCATCGTTTCCGCGGGTGCCGATGGAGCGATGCGATGGTGGCAGTTGCCGGTCGTGCCACCCCGGGCGCTCCCGGTCGCAGGCGATATCGTGAATGCAGTTGCCATCTCCAAAGACGGCAAGCTCGCGGTGTCCGCCAGCAACGACAAGGTTGTCCGCGTTTACGACATCGCGACCGGACAGCTAGCAAAGCAGTTCAGCGGCCTTGCCGGCGCGGTTCGTTCTGTGGCGATGAGTGCCGATGCGTCGCTTGTCGCGGCGGCGGACGTGTCGGGGACGATTAAGGTTTGGGTGATGGCTGATGGCGCGAACCGCGTCACGTTCACCGGACATGCAGGCGCCGTCCTGGGATTGGCGTTTCATCCCGCCGGTCAGCAACTTGTGTCGACCGGTGCTGACGGAACGGTCCGGCTGTGGAAAGCAAATCTCACGCAGGCGCAGGTCGAAGGCGGTGAGGAGCCTGTGGAGCGGACCTTCGCAGGACACGCCGGAGCCGTCAACGACGTTGTCTTCGCACCCGCTGGTGCATGGATGGTTACGGCCGGTGCCGACAAAACGATTCGCGTCTGGCAAACTGCCGACGCGAAACCGCTGGGTACTCTGGTCGGTGCGACCGCTGCAGTGAATTCCCTGGCGATCAGCGCGGACGGAACGCGGATTGCCGCCACCAGCGCGGACAATCAGGCACGAACATGGGTGCTGCCGCCGACTCCCGCCGGCAACATTGCCGTGGAGAAAGCCTTCGCACACACCGTCGCCATTGCAGGCGTTGGCCTGAGTGCTGATGGGTTAAAAGTGGCGACGGCGGGCTCCGACATGATCATCCGGACGTGGGATGTCACCAGTGGCCGTGAGCTGGAACGATTCGCCGGACACACCGCGGCAGCAACAGACGTTGCATTCCTGCCCGACAACAGGACGCTGGTTTCCAGCAGTGCAGACAAGTCTCTGCGCGTGTCGACGCTGGCCGCCACGCGCGTGGTCACCGCCGCCGAAGGCAGCATCAGCGCCCTCGCGATCACCACCGATGGCACTCGCCTGATAACAGCCGCGACCGACAAGCTGGTGAAGCTGTGGGATTTTGCAACGGGACAAGTCAAACAGTCGCTGGCAGGCAGTACGGCCGAGTTGCTCACGCTGGCGGTGCGTAAAGATGCGACGCAGATCGCGGCGGGAGGTGCTGACAAACAGATCTATCTTTGGAACGTTGCCGACGGAGTCGCCGCAGCGGCGGCTGAGAAGTTCGTCACGCCGAGCATTGTTCACAGCATGCGATACAACGCCGATGGCACGCGACTGGCCGTCGGCGGAGACAAGAACACGCACGTCTACGATGTTGCCAGCAAAACTCTGCTGGAACACGTGCCCGCAGCAGCCGTCGTACAAAGTCTTGACTGGCTGGCCGACGGTTTGTCGCTGGCGATCGCGGCGGGCAACGTACCGTCGGTGCAGCCACTCGCCATCCAGCGTTCGCTGGCAGGCCACACGGGTGCCGTGAACAGCGTGAGCTTTGTCGCTGCCGGAGCGCAGGCTGTCAGCGGCGGCGTGGACAAGACCGTGCGGTTGTGGAACCTTGCCGACGGTATGGAAGTGCGCGCATTCGCCGGGGCGCTGGATATTGTCACCAGCGTCGCTGTCACGCCGGATGGATTAACCGTGATTGCCGGCAGCGTCGATAAGCATGTCCGCACCTGGACGCTGGCGAACGGTCAGGCCGTGAAGGATATCGTGCATCCCGTTGCTGTACGCAGCGTGTCTGTTGGCGGAGATGCTTCGCGGATCGTGACGGCAGCGGACGACAATATTGTTCGCCTGTGGGATCTGGGCAGCGGCCTGGAACTGGAACGATTCGCAGGGCACGCAGCGAACGTAGTCAGTGTGTCGCTGGCCGCAGATAACAAAACAATCCTTTCCGGCAGCGTCGACAAAAGCGGACGCCTGTGGACGGGATCGGCCGTACGGGTCGTGCAGGCCGATCCCGCAAAAGTCAACGACCTTGTGCTGTCGGCAGACGGAGCACAGGCGATCACCGTCGGCGAGGACAAGCTGGCGAAGGTGTGGAACACGGTCGATGGAGCGGCCCTGCGACAGCTGGCCTCAGTCCCGTCGAACCTGACACAGTTGGCGTTACGACCCGACGGGCTGCAGGCTGCGGGCGCTGATGCACTGGGCCACGTCTATCTCTGGACGTATGCCAGCGGGGCACTGGTTCAGACGATCGAAACGGGTTCACCCGTGGTGGATCTGGCCTTCAGTCTCGACAACAAGCGTGTCGTGGCCATTTGCGCGGACAACAAGCTGCGCGTTTACGACGCCACTGCGGCCGAGCCCACGCTGCTTAGCGAGCTGGTCAGTCCAACACCTTTGGCCGCCGTGGCGTCTGCTCCACAGAAGACGATCGTCACGGGCGGTGCGGATAAGCTGATTTCCGTCTGGGCGGATGCATCACCCAACGCCACGCATTCGCTGGCGGGACATACCGGGCCGGTCTATGGCGTTGCTTTTTCACCGGATATGAAACTGGTGGCTTCCGCCAGCGGCGATCAGACGATTCGTACATGGGACGTTGTCGCGGGAACTCAGGTCCGAGCAATTCCCGGTACCACGGGAGCCGTATACGGAATCAGTTTTGATAGCAAAGGCGAACGACTGGTTTCGGGCGGCGTGGATGGCATCGTGCGACTGTGGGATGTTGCCAACGGTGGGCTGTTGAAAGAACTCAAAGAACTGAAAGAAGGTGAGACGCCGCCGCCACTGTTTGCAGTCGCCTTTAGTCCTGATGGCCGCTTTGCCGCGGCCGCGGGCGCTGAGAAGGCGATTCGGATCTGGGACACCACCAGTGGAGCCGTCATAAAGAACCTTGTCGGGCACACCGATGCGATTTATGAGTTGGCGTTCAATCAACCGGGAACGCGATTGCTGTCGTGTGGACGTGCGGGGAACGTGACGGTCTGGACGGTCGCTGACGGTAAACCAGCATTCAACGGGAAAGCACCAAACGTCCTGTATTCGGGCAGCTATTCTCGCGACGGAAGCGCAATCGCCATCGCGGGCGCCAGCGGGTCCACCGCGTTTGTTACCGTGCCGGCCAATGCCCGCTGATTTGGTCACCGGGCACGCACAAAGAAAACACCCTGCCGGGTAGCAGGGTGTGTCTGGTTCGATTGGTGTTGGCTACGCGGACGTTAAACCAATTCTTCGATGGGCCGGCCGTCTTCGACCATGTAGACGGGGCGACCGGCTGTGTTGACGAACTGGATTCGGCGATCAATGCCGAGTACGTCGAAGACCGTGGCCATCAGGTCCTGTGGGCGGATCGGCTTTGTCTTCGGAACGTCAACCTTTTCCGCGGATTCGCCGATGACCTGGCCCATCTGCAGACCACCGCCCGCCATCGCGAGTGTGCTGAGCGGAGCCCAGTGGTCGCGACCGCCATTACCATTGATCTTCGGCGTTCGTCCGAATTCGCCCGTGACGACGAACAGAATATTCTGGTCCACGCCCCGCTGACTCATGTCTTCTACAAGAGCAGCGATAGCCTGGTCGAGCTGAGGTGCAAGTGCATCCATGGCCGTTTTGATGTTGCCGTGCATATCCCA